>JBIKIK010000142.1:0-4769 GCA_044361655.1 Luteolibacter sp.
TCCGAGGTGAAAGAAGCTGCGGATGAAGTCAAGGCAGCTGCCGAGAAAACCGCTGAGGCGGTTGAAACCGCCACAGAGGAAGCCAAGGATGCGGCCGGTGAGGCTGCTGACAAAGCGGCTGAGGGCATTCAAGAAGCCAAGGAAGCGGTCGAAGGCGAGCTGCCCAAGTAATCTGGCTGATTGATTTTTGATCTTTTATCCGACCCTTGTTGAGGGACTTTCCTCAAACAGGGGTCGGTTTTTTTGTGCCTTTTTTTCCGTCTGGGGCGAATTGGCGATGCTTTGGTTATCCATGCGCTTGGTCTGAGAGACCGGCTTCGCAGAGTCGGGCGTAGGCGCCGTTTTGCTTGATGAGTTCCTCGTGGGTGCCGAGCTCGATGATGCGGCCTTTTTCGAGCACGCAGATGCGGTCGGCCTGACGCACGGTGGAGAGGCGGTGAGCGATGACGAAGCAAGTGCGGTCGGCTCTGAGTTTTTCGAGCGCGTCTTGGACGAGGCGTTCGGTGCGGTTGTCGAGCGCCGAGGTCGCTTCGTCGAGGAGCAGGATGGGTGGGTTTTTGAGAAGCGCGCGAGCGATGGAGAGTCGTTGTTTTTCGCCGCCAGAAAATCTTCCGCCGCGTTCGCCGGCGATGGCGTCGAGTCCGAGTGGATTGGATCTCACGAAGCTCGCGGCATTGGCCGCCTCGAGGGCGGACCAGAGTTCTTCGTCGCTGGCATCGTGTTTTGCGAGCAGGAGGTTTTCGCGCACGGTGGTGTTGAAGAGGAAGCTTTCTTGCGTCACATAGCCGAGTTGATCGCGCAGCCATTCCTTGGCAATTTTCTGCAGCGGCATGCCGTCGATGAGTATGCGGCCGTTGCTGGGTTCGTAGAAACGGGTGAGGAGGTTGAGCACGGTTGACTTGCCAGCGCCGGTGGCACCGACGAGGGCGATGGTTTCACCGGGCAGGGCTTCGAGCGTGAGGCCTTCGATCGCCGGGGCGTTTTCCGCGTAGTGGAAGGCGACATGTTCGAAGCGCACATGGCCGCGGATCGATTCCGGGCGCAGGCCTTCGGTGAGGTGGCTTTCGTCGGGCGTGTCGATGATGCCGAAGATGCGTTTGGCCGCGACCACCCCGCGGGTAAATGTTTGCGAAAGCGTGTTGATGCGCGAAATCGGATCGAAGAGGAAACCCCATGCGACGAGGAAGGAAATGACCGTGCCCGCGGAAATTTTTCCTGCAAGGGCCCACCAGGTGCCGAAGCCGACCATGAGGATGATGCCGGATTCGGCGATGAATGAAACGCTCGGCCACACGACTGCTTGGCCGCGCATCACATCCATGTGTTTTTCGCCGATACGGCGCGAGGCTTTGTCGAAATTTTCCAAGGCCTTCGGCTCGACCGTGTAGGACTTGATGAGGCGGATGCCGGCGAGGTTGTCGTGAAGGATTGCGTGGAGGGCGGATGAGGCTTCCGACGAGGCGCGCCACATCGGTTCCGATCGGCGGGCCCACCAACTGGTGATGAGGCCGATGAAGGGCAGCGGTGCGAGCGTCACCAGCGTGAGCTGCCACGAGTGGTGGAGCATGAAGCCGATGACGATCAGAAATTGTAGCGCCGATGCGATCGCCTGATCGACTCCTTCGATCATCACGCGGTCCATCGTCGGCACATCATCGGCGACGCGCGACATGATTTCGCCGGACGAGTTTGAATCGAACCACTTCACCGGCAGGCGTTGGAGTTTGTCGTAGAGTTCGACGCGTACCAGGTGGGTGAGCTTCAGTTCGAGCGCGTTGTTGACGAGGGTGCGGAGCGAAAAAAGCAACTGGCGTGCAAAGATCGCGGCGATGCCGGTGGCGGCGGTGGAAACAATGAGGTCGGGCCGGTTTTTGGCGAGGATCACATCGATGAAGCGCATCGTCACGCCCGGCAGCACCAGCACGAGCGAGGTGCAAAGGATGGCCATCGTGAGCGATAGCGAACTGAGCAGGGGAAAGCGGAAGGTGTGGCGGATGAGCCGGAGGAGGGTGGGCATTTGCCATGATTGGACCGCGCATCTCGTGGCGAGGGAAGGTAAAAAGCGGGCAGGGGACCGGGCTTGATTGTGCTTGCGGCCGCAGGCGATTGCCGGATGGTGGGCGGGCGATGTCGTGCTTCTACTTGCTCGGGCTGCTGGCAGCTTTTTGCATTGGCTTGTCGAAGGCCGGCTTCAGCGGCATTTCGCTCGTGTCGGTGGCCTTGTTGGCCGAGCTGTATGGCCCGCGTGAGTCGGTGGGCTTGGCATTGCCTTTGTTGATCGCTGCCGACTTGCTCGCGTATCCGGCCTTTGCCAAGCATGGCTCGTGGCGGCCGGTGTGGCGCTTGCTTGCGCCGGCACTCGTTGGTCTTGCGCTGGGTTGGTGGGTGCTTGGCTGGATCCCCGATGACATGGCGCGGCACGTCATCGGTGGCTGCGTGTTGGCGATGGTGGTGGTGCAACTGACAAGACGCTTCAAGGGTCAGTTTTTTGATCGCGCGCTCGAATCAAAATGGTTCGGCGCCGGTGTCGGCATCACCGGTGGTCTCGCCACGATGCTCGCCAACGCCGCTGGCCCGGTGATCCAGCTCTACCTTGCGGCAAGAAGCATTCCAAAGATGGAACTCATCGGCATCGGCGCGCGGTTTTTTCTGCTCATCAATCTCATCAAGGTCCCGCTCAATGCCCGCCTCGCATTGATCAATGGCGAAAGCCTCATGGAAAACCTGCGGCTGATGCCCGGCGTGTTGATCGGTGTGTTTGGCGGCCGTTGGTTGATCCGCCATGTGCCGCAAGCAGCCTTCGAATGGATGATCACCGGCTTTGCGCTGCTGGCGGGATTGAGGCTGCTGATTTAGTAGGTTATAAGTTAGAAGTTATTTGTTATTGGGGGAGATGAACAGGGGTGAACATCGAACATCCAAGAGGAAGAAACAGCGTTTTCTTGCACCCTTATAACTATTAACGAATAACCAATAACTCTTCTCTATCTCAACGCTCTTGTTTGAGCGCTTGGAATGCCTGCCAGGCGAAGAGGCCCATGAAGATCGGCAGGATGAAGCTTCCGGTTTTCATGAAGTAGCCGCCACCGATCACGACTGCGCAGATGATCGTGGTCCAGAGCGTGATCCTCACCCGCTTGGGTCCGAGGATCGCGTGCAGCATTTGGCCGCCGTCGAGCGGCAGAATGGGCAGCAGGTTGAGCAGCGCCCAGATGAAGCTTATGCTCATGAGGGTGAAGAAAAAATAACTGGCGTGCGGTTTGAGTTCGGTGAGGTGGGGGAGGGCGTACCACACCACGAGGCCGAGGCCGATTTGCAACAAGGGTCCTGCGGCGGTGACGACGAATGCTTGGGGGCGACTCAGATGCACGCCGCTGTGTTGGGCGAGGCCACCGAAGGCTTGGAGCACAATCGAGCTGTGTGCGCCAAATTTCCGCGCCGTGAGCGCGTGACCCAACTCATGGACAAGGATCGAAACGAAGCCCGCCAGCACAAAGAGCATGGTTTGCAGAATCGCCGAGGCCGAGTCGGCCCCCAGCGCGCCACCGATCAAAACCAGCGTGATCCAGAAAAAGGGCTGAACTTCCACCGGTATGCCAAAAATCGAAAATCGAACCATGCACGCCCCTCATAAGGTCGGAGCCGGGGTATTGCAAGGGATTGACGCATCGGGGGGGATTCGTTAGATCGCCCTTCCGCAAACCCCATTGATTCATGGCTTTTTTCGAGAAAATCATCCAACCGATTTCCGCCCTGCCGCTGCTCAAGCGCGTTGCCGTAGGGCTTGCGATGCTTGCGGGTGTGGTGGTTCTTTCATCTTGCGGAGTGGGTGGTGCCAAGCCGGTTCCCCCCCCGCCCGAGCTGGTGCTCTACGGTTGGCATGATGATGGCGGCCCGGGAAAAGTGACGGTACGCATCAGCCTGCCCGATCAGATCGCGGAGTACCATCGCGGTGGTCGGCCGATCGGATGGTCGTATGTCGCGACCGGTAAGGAAGGTCACGGCACCAGCGCCGGAACCTACCGCATCATGGAAAAAATCGAAGACAAGTACTCGAACAAGTACGGTTGGATCGAGGACGAGTTTGGCAATGTCGTCGATGGCGATGCAAAAGTCGGCGACCGTGTGCCCAAGGGCATGAGGTATGTGCCGGCACCCATGCCATTTTGGATGAGACTCACCTCATACGGCATCGGCATGCATGGAGGGCTGATCCCCGAACCCGGCAAGCCCGCCTCGCACGGGTGCATCCGCTTGCCCAAAGATTTAGTGCCGCTGGTTTACGATGTCGTTCAGGTCGGAACACCGGTGACCATCACCCACGCGCCCAGCCGACATGGGCCGATCTCTCCCGCGCTGCAACAGCAACTTGCCTCAAGTGATGGCCCTACTCCACTCGGCTCGCCCGCGGGTCCGACTACGGCACCGATGCCATAAATGCGACGGGTCCAGTGGGCCCGCAGGGATTTGAACCCTGGACCAAGGGATTATGAGTCCCCTGCTCTAACCGCTGAGCTACAGGCCCATGTCTTGCGACAGGACGAAACCTGTACTGGCGGGATAAATTGTGGGCAAGAGGAAAGAGGGGGAGAGTTATTGGTTATTTGTGAAAGGTTATTGGGGAAGAGAGTGAAGAAGCCGATTTGTCTTCGATTTATGATTTGTGACGGTATGAAGTCATTCAGCAACCGGCGCTGGGCAGACCGCAATGTTTGGTTCAACGTCCCTCGCGGAACCCGTGAGTGCTGCAACACGCACGGGTGGCCGAA
>JBIKIK010000143.1:0-4768 GCA_044361655.1 Luteolibacter sp.
TCACATCGCTCTTGCCGGATTTCTTGATCGGCTTTTCGAGGTCGATGGCGTGACGATCGATAACGATGCCGTTGGCTTCGAGCTCCTTGTGGATGTCGATGCTGGTCACCGAACCGAAGGCCTTGCCTCCCTGACCGGTGGACAGGGTGAACTTCGGGGAAAGTTTGGAAATCTTGGTCGCGATCTCTTGGAAGGCCAAGATTTCTTCGGCTTCGCGGCGGGCGCGGGCAGCCTTGAGGGCCTCGACATGGCGAAGATTCGAGCGGCTTGCCTCGTAGGCTTTGCCTTGGGGAATGAGGAAGTTCCGGGCGTAACCAGCGCGTACTTTGACGACATCTGCTTCGGCACCAAGGCCTTCGATTTTTTCTTTGAGAATGACTTGTGCGTTGGCCATGAGGGTCGGATTGAGTGGGGGCGGAGGTTCTAGGTCTCCGAGGAAATGGTGTCAAGAAGAATGCGGAAAAATCCCGCCGATTGGATCAAATTTTCTCCTGCGAGCCGCCTAAATCGGGTCTCACCGCCCCGGATCGGGCGGAAATCCCCATTTCGGCGTGGCGCCCTCAGCGTGCCGCGCGGTACTTGCGGACGATCGCCCGCAGCGCCTCATCGGCAGCCTCGATGCGGTCGACCAAGCGCAGCTGGTTGCGCGTGCACGAGGCGAGCGAGAAACCGGGTTCGTTGAAACCCAGATGCCCGTCGAAACCAAGCCCGAGGATCTGCAAATCGATGCTGCCCGCATCGGCGATTGCTTCTTCGTAAGCCATGCAGTGGGCGGGCACATCGGTGGCGAGGCCAAGCACCGAGGCGGGCTTTTCGCTGGCCTGATAGGCGACCCGCTCGTGCGCCACGCGAAACACCTTCACCCACATCCACGGCTACAGCGGCGACACAAGCCTGACCCCGGCCTACTGGGTGAATCACTACCGCGCCTTCCAACGCTGGCTCGCATCTTTCACACCTCTTCGAAACACTCCAGACCGGACGCAAGATCAGCTTCTGGTAAGGAGATCGCTCAAGGCAGGAAGTTTTCTATCAGGAATACTTCGAGAACCTCGCACGCAAGTTCGAGAACTTCGAGTTCCATGTCGCACTCTCCGAGCCGCTGGCCGAAGACAACTGGACCTCACACACCGGCTTCATTCACGAAGTGCTGCGTCGCGAATACCTCGGCAATCATGCCAAGCCAGCGGATGTGGAATACTACCTCTGCGAACCGCAACCGATGATCCAAGCCGCTCGCAACATGCTCGAGAGGATGGGCGTTGACAAAGAACACATCGCGTTCGATGAATTCTGAGCCACAGCCCGCATGTCAAACACCACCGCATCCATTCATCGCCGCCCTTTCGGAAATCTTCCCGATGGCCGCGCGGCGGAACTTTTCACACTCACCAATGGTTGCGGGCTCTCCTGCGACATCACCAACTACGGCGGCATCATCACCGCTCTGCGGGTGACCCGCGCTGACGGCTCGGAGGTGGATGTCGTGCTCGGCTTCGACAATCTGCAGGACTACCTCGGACCGCATCCGTGTTTCGGCACCATCGTCGGACGCGTCGCGGGACGCATCAGCGGTGCGAAGTTCCATCTCGACGGACGCGACTACCCGCTCGCCGCCAATGACGCGCCCAACCACCTTCACGGTGGCCCGGGTGGATTCGACAAACAACTTTGGGAGGCGGACATCGTCGAAAAGGACGGCATCCCGACGCTGCAACTCAGCTACCTGAGCCGCGATGGCGAGGAAGGATACCCGGGCAATGTGCGGGCCAAGGTCAGCTACTCGCTCAGCCGCAAAAACGAACTCGTCATTCACTACGATGCCGAGACCGACAAGGCCACCCCACTGAGCCTCACCAACCATGCTTACTTCAACCTCGCCGGCGAGGGCAGCGGCGATGTGAGCGATCAGTGGCTGCAGATTTTCTCGGATGAAATCGCGATCACCGATGCGGCAATGACATTGCTCGGAACCAAGGCTCCAGTGGCAGGGAAAGGCAATGATTTCAACAAACTCCGCCGGCTCGGTGATGCGATCCCGCAGCTGCTGAACCACCACGGCGACAACCACTTCATCCGCCGCCAAGCGCATGAAAAAGGCAAGCTGCTTGCCACGGCCGTGATGAGCGATCCGGCGAGCGGCTTGGTCATGACCACACTCACCACGCAGGACACGGTGCAAATTTTCACCGCCACCGTGCTCGATGGCAGCCTCACCGGCAAATCCGGCAAGCCCTACATCAAGCACACGGGAATGTGCTTCGAATGCCAAGCCTGCCCCGGCGCCGTTCACACATCGGAACTGGGCGAGATCATCCTCCGGCCCGGCGAACGCTACGACCACACCACGGTCTACGCGTTTTCCAATGCGCCATGCCAATGAGGCCCGCCCAGCGCTGATTTTTTCTGCTCAAGAAATCAGATTTAACGGGCCTATCAGTCTCATCAGTCAGATCCGTTTTGCCATCGCCGTTTCCCTTTGAAACAGCCTGCAAAATCTCCATACTCAAAGCACATGAGCACTCCCCTCCCCGCCTCACAACGCAAGATTCGCATGGGCATGGTCGGTGGTGGACGCGGCGCCTTCATCGGCGGCGTTCATCGCATCGCAGCCAACATGGACGGCCAGATCGAACTGGTCTGCGGTGCCTTCAGCAGCGATCCCCAACGCTCGCGCGATTCCGGTGCCGATTTTTTTCTGCCTCCCTCGCGTTGCTACGGAACCTTTGCGGAAATGATGAAAGCCGAGGCCGCTCTCCCGCTCGGCGAGCGGATGGATTTCGTTTCGATCGTCACGCCCAACCACCTGCACTTTCCCGCTGCAAAATGCGCGCTCGAGCACGGCTTCCCCGTCCTCTCCGACAAGCCCGCTACCTTCAACCTCGCCGAAGCGAAAGAGCTCGGCGAAATCGTCGCCCGCTGCGGACTCCCCTACGGCCTCACGCACAACTACACCGGCTACCCGCTCATCAAGGAAGCGCGCGAAATTGTGAGCTCGGGCCGACTCGGAAAAATCCGCAAAGTCGTGGTCGAATACCCGCAAGGCTGGCTCGCCACGCGCCTCGAGGCCAGCGGTCAAAAGCAGGCCGCATGGCGCACCGATCCCAGCAAGTCCGGCGCCGCAGGGTGCATCGGCGACATCGGCACCCATGCCGAAAACCTCGCCGAGTATGTCACCGGCCTGAAGATCCGCGAGCTGGCCGCCGACCTCACTTCATTTGTCGAAGGCCGCGCGCTCGATGACGATGGCAATGTGCTTCTCCGTTTCGACAACGGTGCCAAAGGCATCCTTCACGCGTCACAAATTTCCGTCGGCGAAGAAAACAATCTTTCACTGCGCGTCTATGGCGAACTCGGCGGCATCGAGTGGCACCAAATGGAACCCAACACGCTGTTGCTCAAATGGGCCGACCGACCGATGGAAGTCTGGCGCACCGGCATGGGCTACCTCGGCAGCCACGCCGCCGCCAATACCCGCACCCCCGCCGGCCATCCGGAAGGCTATCTCGAAGCCTTCGCCAACATCTATCGAAACTTCACCAATCACCTTCGTGCGATGATCGATGGCACCGAGCCCGACCCCAACTCACTCGATTACCCCAACATCGCTGACGGCATCCGCGGCATGGCCTTCATCGAGTCCGTCGTCGAAAGCTCGCATCACAACGCCCGCTGGACGAGCTTGGAGGGAAGGTGAAGCGAACATCGAACATCGAACGCCCAACATCGAAAATCGAAGTAGGAGAAAATGAAGAAACTGCCTCTTCATTCAAAATTCAAAATTCAACATTCAAAATCCAACATTTCCCTCCCTCTGCGTCCCTTGGCGACCTTTGCGGCATTGCGGTAAATCTTTCTGAAAGAGTCGGCGCTGCAAGGCCGCATCGCCCTACCAGGGTGAAGAGGCAAGATGAAGAAACGGATTCCTCATTCAAAATTCAAAATTCAAAATTCAAAATTTCTCACCCTCCCCTCTTCCCAATCTCCAATCACCCAATCTCCAATGTCTTTTCCCTCTCCCTCCTACTCATTCACGACTTCCGTGCTGCGCGAGATGACCTGACCCGTGTAACGATCGATCGCAAGATGCACCCAAAGACGCCTCTCGCCATCCACTGTGAATTTGTCCACATCGGTCGCGGCATTGGCATACCTCCCGGACTGAACCACAACATCCACCATCACGTTCCATGTGCGAGTGTTGCTCACATCCGCCAAGGCTCTTGCCACGGATTCGCGACGGGCTTTGATTTCCCGATCCGAAGAAGGATTCATTGTCAAACCTGCGGCTACAATTCGTGATGCTACTTCGCCCGGGGATTTAACAGGCGTAGTGGCTGTTGTGGTAAGCATCGTGTTAGCGATCGAATTGACCTCGATAAGGCTAAGGCGAGCAGTTGCTCCAGACAAATCCAATTCGTTCTTGAGGGAATTCAAAAGAACTGCCCTGAGAACAAAGTTATGACGAGAATTGGGGTTGATCACGCCAGCAGTCACTCCGGACACCGACGATTCATTGACACAGAAGACATCCAGCAGCGCGGCATCCGCACTGTTGGCGGTGAACAAATCAAGACTCTTGAATGGGAGATCACGAAACGCATAACCTAATTCACCAACCGATCGAAATGGGCGATTCAAAATCAATGGGCGGCCATTCGTGATACCGGGCAGCAAGGGATCCGTTGTAGCCGTGGAGTTTCCCGCGTCACCGCTGCGCAGGACGCCATCAAGATCAGTATAACGCGTGGTGCTGGTACTGATATTT
>JBIKIK010000144.1:0-4737 GCA_044361655.1 Luteolibacter sp.
GAGCGGACGATCCCGCCGCTGGACGACATGGATGCCCGGGCGGGGCGCAAAAAGTATGAGAATCTCGTGGTTTCGCGCGGGGCGCTTTCCAACGAGAAGCGCGAGTATCAGCGCAGCATGATGCTGTTGATGTTGTTGCTGGCGGCGACTGCCTCGCTCGTCTGGTGGGGCATCATGCTGATGCAGGCAGCGTGATGAGCGTATCGTTGCCCGCGTTTTTCAGGCTGTTTGCCTGTGGTGCGGATGAGCGGGATTTGGTCTTGAAGGTTTTTTTTGCCTCGAGGCGGACGCGGAGTTCCGGCCATTGGTCTTTGCTGACGATGTAGCCGACGCATTCCGGTTTGCCGCAGCGGCAGGGGTGATCTTCGAAGCAATCGACATCGAAGCCGTAATCGAAGCTGAGTTCTTCGCCGGGCTGGATGTCGCGGATCGCATCGATGTAGATTCTGCGGCCAACGATGCAGGCTTCGCAGTTGGGCGCGCAGGAGTGGTTGATGAGGCGGGCGATGTTCCAAGGGACATTGCCGTCGAGGTCGTAGTTTTTGGAAATCGTGAAGATGTAGACCGCAGCGTCGCCGGTGGTGTCGGCCTTCCTTTGTTGGGAGGCGCCGCGGCGGTCGCTTTCGCGTTTGTCGATCATTTCGCCGACATACTCGATGACGCGCGTGTCCTTCGGGATGAAGGTCGTGGCGTAGACTCCGCGGCCGTGGATGTTGGATCCGCGGACTTCGCAGTAATCGCTGTCGCCGCGCTTCCAGAGCTCGATCATTTTTTTGTGGAGCAAGCGCTCCTTGGTGATTCCCTGTTTCCTCGATGGCATGACTTGTGTGGGGCGGGCTTTAGCGGGCTTCGCGTTGCTTTAGCGGGCTTCGCGTTTGCTGACGGGTGGAAGTTCGATGTTTCTTGGCAGCGTGATGAAGAGGCCCCTGAGGTCGCTTACCTTGAGGCCTGCGCCGTCGATGAAGGTCCAATCGAGTTTATCCTTTGGCGAGATGGCGGCTTGGTAGCCGAGGCTTTCGATGACGAGTGGCTTTGGGTTGCCTTCGCGGATGAGGCGGAATTTTGTCATCGTCGGCACGAGCACCAGCCACTTGGTGTAGACGAGGTTGCCGGACTTGCCTTTTTGCGGGCCGACCTGATGGACGAGGGGTGCGCCTTCGGGTTTGGATGAGAGCATCGTGATGCCTTGGCGGACCATTTCCTCGGGAATTTTTGCGAGTTGCTCTTCGAGTGCCTGCATGCTACCCATGCGTTGGGAAACGCGCTCCTTCCAGAGCGGGTTCATGCGTTCGAGCGCGGCTTGGTAGCGGCCTAGGACCACTTCGTTGCCGAGCGCGGCGACCGCGCTGGTGGCGGATTGCATGACTTCCGGCGGGACCGCATCGGCGATGACCTCGGCTTCGCCGAAGGACTCGGTGTTTGTGGTTTCCTGCTGCGCGTGCGCCATGCCGAGCATGATCAGCGCGGAGGCAAGGCAGGTGAGTGTTGGCAGGAATTTCACGCGACAATCGATGGGCTTGCGATGGGGGCAAGTCAAGCCCGGTCAAGGGTGGTGCTTGAAATGCTTGATGCGAAATTTGCTGGCAATGCTTCGCGTGATCAACGCGCCTTGCGTGATTTTTTCGACTCGAAGGACACCGCATTCGGATCGAAGGCATTCGGGTCATAGCCTGGATTCATCCATTCGATTTCGCCGTGCAATGCCTGCATGTATTGGAAGGTGCCACCGAAGTCTTCGGGTGGGCAGGCGCGTTCGCCTTCGAGCATTTGGGGTCCGCCTTCGCCGGCGCATGATTTTTCGAAGACCACTTCGTGGATCCATTCGTCGGCGAAGTCGTAGCGATAGAGCATGCGGATCGGCAGGCGGCGTTTGCCGAGGAAGGCACCGACGGAGAGTTGTGCTTCGTCCTGGAAGTCTCCGAGCACTTGGTCCTGAAGGCCGATCGGGCCGATCACATCGACGAGGCGTTTGCCTTTGCCGTGGCGGAATTCGTGCGGGTGTTTGTCTGCCCAGCCCATGGCTGCTTGGATCGCATTGCTGAGGGCGATGAAAGTTGCATCGGTGCAGATCGAGAAGCGGCGCCAGATTTGTGGCTGGATGCCGTAAAGGAAGACCTTCACGACCACGCGATTTTGATCATTGGATTTCGGCATGCGGCGGAATGTGTCGGAATACCGCGCGTGAGGCAAACGGGAAAAGCCGGATGATGCGGCGGGAAATTTTTTATCGATCAGCTGCCTGTGAGGCGGTTCTTGGCGAGCTCGGCATCGATGATGCGTTCGCATTCGCGGATCTGTTCCTGGCGGCGTGCGCGTGCGCCTTCGGCGAGTTGTTCGAGAGTGTCGATGTCGTAGAGGTAGACCTCTTCGATTTCGCCGGCGGCGGGTTCGATGTCGCGCGGGACGGCGATGTCGATGAGGAAGAGCGGGCGGAATTTGCGGGCGCGGCGGGCTTTTTCGATATCGGCGCGGTGGACGATCGTGTGGGGTGAGCCGGTGGAGGAGATCACCACATCGACGCGTTCGAGCACGCGGTGCCAGTCGTCGAAGGTGACCGCGCTGCCGCCCATTTCGGCGGCGAGTTCGATGGCGCGATCGTGCGAGCGGTTGGCGACGAAGATCGAGCGGGCACCGCGCGAGACGAGGCTTTGGGCGGTGATGCGGCTCATTTCTCCGGCGCCGATGAGCATGACCTCGCTATCGCCGAGGTGGCCGAAAATTTTCTCCGCGAGTTCGACTGCGACGCTGCCTACCGATGTGGCGCCTTCCTGGATGGATGTCTCGGTGCGGACTTTTTTGCCGATGCCGAAGGCGCGTTGGAAGAGGCGGTTGAGCATGCCGGAGGTCGTGCCGGCATCGAGGGCGGCTTGGTAGGCTTGTTTCACCTGACCGAAGATTTCCGTTTCTCCGAGCATCATCGAGTCGAGTCCGCTGACGACGCGGCAGAGGTGTTGGGCCACCGATGATTTTTCCTTGCGGTAGAAATGTGGGGTGATGCCTTCCGGCAGTGATGTTTTCGCGGCGAGGTGTGACTCGAGTTTTGCGAAGGCCGATGTGGCATCGGGTGCGACGAAGTAGAACTCCGTGCGGTTGCAGGTGGAGATCACGACCCCTTCGGTGACATCCTCGAGTGTGGCGAGTTCGCGTGAGGCCGTGCCGAGGTGGCTGGTGACCACGGCAAATTTCTCCCGCACCTCGACGGGTGCGGTGCGGTGGTTAAGGCCGAGGCAGAGCAGGTCCATCAGACGAATGCGAAGACGCCGAGTGAGAGCAGGAAGAGGGCGATGGCCAGCAGCGAGATGCGGCGCCCGGTGAGGCCGCGAGTCGACTGGATCCAGAGAAGCATGGCGTAGCCGGCCCAGACGATCAGCGCGGCGACGAGGTGGCCGGTGGCGGAAGGGGAGCGTGGCATCATGAAGCCGGCGATGATGCCGAGGGTGAGGAGGATGCTGCCGAGGCGCAGCAGGCGGTTGAGTGAGACGAGCAGTTCGCGGGCGGGTGGCAGGTTGCGGAAGAGTCCGCTTTTCAGGTGGTGTTCTTTGAGTTGGTGATCGAGCACGAGGAACATCACTCCGGCGACTGCGGCAAGTGCGAGCGCGCCGTAGGCCAGTACCGAGGTGGCCGTGTGGGTTTCATGCCATGGGTTGCCGCCGGGGACTTTCAAGGGCGTCGCATCGAGCATGCCGGGAGCGAGCGCGATGGCTTGAAAAAAGAAAACGACCGGAGCGGTGAAGACGCCGAGCAGTGAGATGCGGTAAGCTGGGCCGATGAGCAGGTAGAACAGCGTGAGCGACCATGCGAGGTAGGCGAGGATCTCGCCGCGGTCGGCGAGCGGGCAGGCGGCGCGGGCTTCGCCACGATGCATGAGGAAGCCGGTTTGCAGCACGAAGGCCAGGGCCATCCATACGACCGTCCAGCGGCTGCGTCGGCCGCGGTGGACAGAGGTCATGCCCCAAACGCCGCCGATGAGGGCGAGCAGGGTGGAGGTGATCAAAAGCCAGCGGTCCATGGCCTTGGTTGATGCGGAAAAGCCGCGATGCTGAAAAGCGGAAAATTGGAAATTCCGCGCGGAGGGGTGTGGGATGCGGGGGGTGCCTCCCGTGCACGACAGGAGTGTCGTGCCTCCTTAGGGGGCGCTCAGTCGTTGCCGGGGGAGCGGCGCAGGGATTTTTTTTGGGAGATTGCGCGTTTGTCTGCGATGGAGCGTTGTTTGGAGCGTTGGGATCGCGGGCGTTTTTGGCGGCGCAATTTTTCGATCGCTTGGGTTTTGGCGATGGCCTTGCCCTGGCGAATGGCGTCGAGTTGATCGCAGAGTTCGCGGCGTGCGAGGAAGCGGTTCATTTCGCGCGAGCGGTCGATCTGGCATTTGATGCAGACGCCGGTGGGTAGGTGTTTGAGAAAGACGCAGTTGGAGGTCTTGTTGATTTTTTGTCCGCCTGAGCCCGAGCCGCGCACGAATTTTTCCAGCAGGTCTTCTTCGCGGATTCCCAGGGACGCCATGCTTTGTTCGAGCGCGGCGGTTTTTTCCGGTGAAACGGGGGAAGACATTTGAGAATCAAGAATGCAGCGGGAGCGTTAGCGACCCGCAATGAAAGCGAAGCCAGACTGGCATGGCCGGAGCGAAGTGAAGGCAATCAAGAATCAAGAATCAAGAATCCAGAGGAAGAGGAAGAGGTGCTGCGCGATCAGGTGGGGGAGGCTTTCTCCTTATCGGGATTTTTGGGTGTGAAGCGGCTC
>JBIKIK010000015.1:0-15838 GCA_044361655.1 Luteolibacter sp.
TCGGGTACTTGATGTCACCGAGGTGCAGCGAGTCGCCGAGGGCAAGTCCGCTGATGTCGACCTCGATCGTTTCCGGGAGGTCGTCGGGAAGGCAGGTGATTTCGATCGCGTGGATGTATTGCTCGATCACGCCGCCGAGTTTCACGCCTGGGGACTCACCATTGAGATGGGCCGGGATGTGGGCGGTGATTTCGGTTTTATCATCGATCGCGAGGAAATCGGCATGCAGGGCAGCGCCGGAGATTGGGTCGTGTTGGATCGCCTGAAGGAATGCGAGGCGGGTGGGTTGGCCTTCGATCTCGAGGTTGACGATGATGTTTTCCGAGCTGCTGTGGTTGATCACATCGGCGAATGCCTTGGCGTCGACCTTGAGGTTGGTGTTCTCGGTGCCACGACCATAGATCACGGATGGCAGCCAGCCTTCGCGGCGCATTTGATTGAGGCGGCCCGAGCCGGTGCGGGCGCGGGATGCGGCTTTGAGGAGTGTCTTTTTGGCCATGACGGAGATGGGTCGTTGAGGTTGGCGCCGGGTGCCGAATTGGTTGGCATCCCTATGCGCGGGGCGGGTGGTTTAGCGGCCCGCGGGGCGCTTGTCAAAAAATTGTTCGATCGGAACGGGAAAAATCCGCCCGGGCGTTCATTTCACAGCGCAAACAGCGTCGTGATCGACTGTCCGCCATGGATTCGGCGGATCGCTTGGCCGAGCAGCGGGTGAAACTGCCCCTGATCCAGTGCCGTCACCCAGCGTCTTCGCAAGCGAAGCTCACGCCAGATCAAGTCGCCGATGTGCTCCTGAAACAAGAATTGGAATGGAGCCATGAAGCTTCTCGAAAAATAGACTGGAGAGCTATCCGCGCTACGCAGGTTGCGTGAATCGCTCAAACCAAAAAGGCGACGCCTTGCAGCGTCGCCCCTTGGTTCAAATCGTATCGTTTAAAAATCAAGCCGTGCGGCGGCGGCGGGCGACGAGGCCCAAGGTGCTGAGACCCAGCAGCGCTAGCGCCGATGGCTCGGGTACCAAGGTCGACGTGAAGGTGGAGTTGCCCGAAGCGCTCGACAAAATCAAATCGCCCAAGTTCGTGCTGAAGGCCACATCAGTGATCGTTATCGCGCTCGAGGATCCCTCTGGAGGCATAAAATTCTCCGTGAACGTCTTCTCGGTGTCGAGGGCATAATTGGGATCCGCCGGTTGGTAAAAATTGCCGAGAATGGTATCCCCATTCGTGAGCTCAACTATGCCAAGCATCGCGACACTTGGGTCACTTGTGCTAACTTTAAATACCCCAAACACATTCGATCCATTGAAGGTCGCAGTCGCAAAACCGTCGATATCGATGCTCGTCACTCCCGCGTTGGTCCAAACGGATGTGCCTCCTTCCGCGCCATCAATAAATTGATATTGCACATTGGCCGTGTCGGCGGTCGTGCGGATCGTGACGGCCGCATTGGTGAAGGACGTGCCGCCCAGCGAGCCAGACAAGAAGCCCGTTTTGGTGTAGGTCATGAGCGCCGCGGATGCGGTGGCGGAAAGCGCGGCCAAGGCGGCGCCCAACAGTAGGGTGGCTCGGATTTTCATGAGATGCGCACTGTCGCCCCCCCCCCCGTAATCAATGCAAGTGGAAATTCCTTGGAATTGGCTTTTTGGATGAAGGTCGTAGAAAGAGCCGGTGGCCAGACCCGAGGCGGGGAAAAGGGGGGGCTTGGCAACCCTGCGAAGGAGAATTTTAAACTTAAATTTCGTGCCGGCGCCGCCGATGCGCCATCAACCCAACACAGCCGACCATCAGAAGTGACAATGCGGAAGGCTCCGGCACCATCGCCACACGGAAACCGTAATCGTTCTCTGCGGCGGTTACCCCTCCCCGCGTGGGCCCATTACCAAAGGGGAGTCGTATAGTGGCATCTATTTCCTCAACCCCGCTTGTCCAAGAGCCACCACGGATGGTGCGCCCCTCGCTTGCGGAATTATTGACGCCATCGTAAGCGGTCTCATTCCATTCCCACACGTTGCCGCCTTGCCCCATCGTGCCATAAGCGCTCAAGCCACCGGCTAGGGCGACGTCAGTTGCACCTTGGAGGGACGCAAATCCAAAAACCGCCGATCCGGCTGTCGTGCCGCTGAGAGAATTGGACGGTGACGAGTTGCTGCCGGTAGCGTAATCATACCAAGTTCCGCTTGGGCTGCCGTAAGCCGCCTTGTACCACTCGTCCATACTGGGAAGAACAAAAACAGCGTCCTTGTGCCGAAACTGATTATTGCCGCTGTACTGCCCGGCACCCCAAAGGGTGATGTTGGCGTTGCTGCCGGTGGTGGTGAAGTTGTAGGCGGCTTGATATCCCCTGCTGGTATTGAGCCAGTTCACAAACCTGGCTGCCTCGTTCCACGTGATCCCCGAGGCAGCGGCCCCCGCATAGTTACCTCCGTGCCCGAGGCCGCCCACATAGGCGCTCATATCCGCCATGGTGATTCCCAGACCGCCCGCCGTGTTGGCTTTGTTGATCATATCCCGGCTCACTTCGTACTTACCCAAGCTGTACGTGTAGGCTACCGAGCCGGCGGGATTGGGTGCCCCCGAGGTGTCCGCAGCATTTCCTTGATTTCCAATCTCCACAAAATCGATCGAGAATTGACCGTCTCCCGTACCGAATGTTTCCACAGTGGCAGCAGCATCGGCCTGCGAAGCGTGAGAGGTGAGGCCTGCGGCAATCGCAAGCGTGAGGATGGCTTTGTTGGTTTTATTCATGTGGTTGAGTGCTGGGAATTTGCATCTGGAAGCATGCTTGCTGCAGTTGTCGATTTGCAGTCTGGAGGTCGAGCAGACTAGGACTATGAGGGTTAAAGGGGGGGTGGGTAAAGCTGGAATTCTGAAAGAATGAATGCTTCGCATAAGCCGGAATCGGGGGTGTTGGGAGTAATCACGGCGTTCCTCACATGTCGGGAGTGTAAGTCCTTTTCATGGTCTGAGAGCAATTTTCAAGCACTTCATCGGCTATCCAGTCATCAGTTCGTTCGCCGGACCTTTGCGGAGAAAGGTCCCTGCCGTTTTAAAGACTGGCTCTGAGCCGCGAGGCTATCAGTGCGGTCATTTCACAGCGCAAAAAGCGTCGTGATGGACTGCCCGCCATGGATGCGGCGGATCGCTTCGCCGAGCAGCGGGGCGATGCAATTACTAGGAATTTGTTTTTGGGTGAAGGCCGTTGAAAGAGCCGGTGTCCAGACCGGAGGCGAGGAAAGTGCGGGTGTTGCGATGAACGCCGACTTTATCCAGGAACCCCGACAAGGCGCGGGCGTGGACGCGCCGCAACAAAGGCCCCAGCTGTACCCGGACGGCAATCGCCGCGTCGCGCGGCAGTTCGTCCCACGCTTGCAGGAGCGCCTAATGAATGCTAGAAATTTGCTTTTTCATCCAAGTCGGAGAATGCACTGATGAGTCGGTCTAGGAAGGGGGAAAAGGGCGTTGCTTTACCGGTCGTTATGCGCTGCCGGACAAGCGCAGGAACAACTCGCGGATCGCCGCGCCCCCGCCGACAATCAGCACGGTGAAATATATCACAGTCAAAACATTGGCGAGGTGGCCGAGGACAACGAAAAGGCCGTCGCGCTGCAGAAGCCCGATGGCGAAAAAGAGGAGGGCAAGGGCGGGTAACGTATTGCTGAAAGGAATCAGTCCGAAGGGAGCCATCAAAAGGACCGCAGCGGCGATCAGCGCGAGGTTGTTGATGGTGTCCATGAGCCCCGGAGAGGCGAGCCAGGGCATGCGGTGCGGGTGGCTGATGCGCTCCAGACGATGAACCCAGACACCACCCTTATCCAATGCGGCGTGCAATTTTTCCGACGGCAAAACTTTCCGGGCGATGCGCTGCGGCAGCCAAAGATTGACGCCGAAGAGACGGGTGATGCCGATGAGTAGGATCGCGGCGCCGAACACTGTGCTGACACCGGGTATGGAAACCGGAACCAGAAAAACTATGGTGAGGAAAGCGGTGAGAATCAAAAGGCCATCCTGACCGACAATATCGCGGATCTCGGCCAAGGTCACTCCGCCGGGCGGGAGGCAGTCGGTGATCGTTTTGATTTTTTCGCCGAGCGATTCGGTTTTGAGGAGATCTTCCGACACATGCAAGTGGGTGTCCGGTTGCGATGGCTTGTGGGATAATTCGCTCATGCTGAGATTTTTTCCGACGTGATCTGTGAGCGGCTTGCGCCGCGGGAATCCGCCTCTATTGCCAGGAGTTTGCTTTTTGGATGAAGGCCGTTGAAAGAGCCGGTGACCGGGCCGGAGGCGGGGAAAAGTGGGGGCGGGGTGGTTGTAAAAAATGGTTTGGTCGGAATGGGAAAAATCCGCCCGAGCGGGCATTTCAGAGCGCAAACAGCGTGGTGATCGACTGTCCGCCGTGGATGCGGCGGATCGCTTCGCCGAGCAGCGGGGCGATGCTGACCACGTGGACCTTGTCGCCGCTGGCTTGCGGGACTGAATCGGTGGTGATGACTTCCTCGATGCATGAGGCGGATATACGCTGATGGGCCATTTCGCCGAGCACGGCGTGGGAGACCCCCGCGAAGATCCTTTTCGCGCCGTGTTTGCGCAGGATGTCGGCCGCGGCGCAGAGCGTGCCGGCGGTCTCGGTCATGTCATCGACGAGCAGGACATCGCGGCCTTCGACTTCGCCGATGACATTCATCGCTTCGACGCGGGTGGCGCTGACGCGGTGTTTCGCGACGATGGCGAGCTCGGCGCCGAGTGCGTCGGCGTAGGCGCGGGCCATTTTTACGCCGCCGACATCAGGTGAAACGACCGTGAGGTTTGAGGCATCCGGGTGGCGTTCGCGCAGGTAGCAGATGAGCGCGGGTTTCGCGTAGAGGTGGTCGACCGGGATATCGAAGAAGCCTTGGATCTGCGGTGCGTGGAGGTCCATCGTCAGCACGCGGCTCACGCCGGCGGAGGTGAGCAGGTTGGCGATGAGCTTGGCGGTGATCGGCACGCGCGGCTGGTCCTTGCGGTCCTGGCGGGCGTATCCAAAGAAGGGCATCACGGCGGTGATGCGCTCGGCGCTGGCACGACGCGCGGCATCGACCATGATAAGCAGCTCCATGATGTTGTGGTTGGTCGGCGGGCAGCTGGGCTGGATGATGAACACATCGGCGCCGCGGACATTCTCGTTGATTTTCACCGAGGTTTCGCCATCGGGAAATGCGGTGACTTCGACATCGGCGAGCGGGTGGCCGAGGCTTTCTGCGATGCGTTCGGCGAGGGCCCTGTGGGCGGTACCACTGATCAGTTTCATGGGGGAAAAATCGGGAGCTTTGTTGAGCTGGAGTGAGAGCGGATTGTTGACACTGTTGGCGGGCTCGGCAACACTTTGCTCGCAAAACCTTCTCACCCTTTGACAAGCAGCACCAAACAAACGGCCGGAGCCTCGGCACCCGGTCCGTCATTCACCGACCGGGCGCTGGCGATGCTTTTGAAGTTTGGTCCGCTGGTGGCGGTGGCTTTGGTGTTGGGGTGGTTCTACGCCGGCGAGGCGCGTTTTGGTCCGGGACGCCACCAGACGGCGCTCGGTTGGTTGTGGTCGGCATGGAATCCGGAGACTGATTTCGAGCACGGCCCGATGTTTCCGCTGATCATTGCCGGATTGATTTACCACCGCTACGGGCGGCTCAAGGAGGTGGTGGGGAATGCGAATTTTCTTGGGCTCGTGGTCGTGTTGATCGGTGCGGTTTTGTATGCGGCCGCGTACCGGACCTTGCAGCCGCGGGTGGCGGTGGGTGCCTTGCCGATTTTGTTGTGGGGTTCGGCACTTTATCTTTGGGGCTGGGCGGTGGCGCGTATGTTGTTCCTGCCCTTGTTTTTCTTCTGGTTGGCGATTCCGTTGCCAAGTTTCCAACAGGCGACCACTCACTTGCAGTTGATGGCCACCTCGTTCGCGCATCATGGCGCGTCGCTTTTCGGCGTCGAGACGCTGGTGCAGGGGAATATGATTTCCTCGGCCGATGGCGCGTGGGAACCCTTGGAAATCGCCAAGGGTTGCAGCGGCATCCGCTCGCTGATGGCCTTGTTGATGATCTCCGGCGCATGGGCCTGCATCGCGGAGATGGCTTTGTGGAAACGCGCGATGCTTTTTCTTTCCGCCATTCCATTGGCAATTCTTGGCAACGCGCTGCGTGTGGTTTCCATCTTCGTCATCGCCGAATACGGCAATGCAGAGTGGGCGCGCACGACCTGGCATGATTGGTCCGGCCTGCTGTTGTTTTATCCGATCTCGCTGATGCTTCTGCTTGGCATTCACTCACTGCTTGAAGGTGGATTGCCATGGAAAAAATCCGGTGCCCGCAAGGTCCGCCGCGTGGTGGTCACGCGTTCGGTGGCGGCAGATGCAAATCCATCCAACTTTCCCGAAGCATGAAGACGATGGCATGGCTGTTGCCGCTGATCATGGGCGTTTCGCTCGGCTCGGTGTATTTCCTGCCGGTTGCGGGCAAGACCGCGGAATCGGCGGTGATCATGAAATTGCCGGATGCATTCGAGGATTGGACCTTCCGCGCGATCCCACCGAGCATGGAGGAATTGAGTACGCTCGAGCGTGATACCGAATTTGCCAAGGCCATCTGCCTGCGTCCACGCGAGGGTGAGTTCAACATCGATGGCTACGCCGTGCCCGACCGCCTCGATCTTTCCATCGTGCTCTCCGGCAACGACCTCAACAATTCCATTCACCGCCCCGAGCGATGCATGCCGGCGCAGGGGCATTCGATCATCGCATCGTCCGCCGTGCGGTTGAAATCAACCAACGGCCATGAGTTCGACATCAAGCGGCTGCGCTCGAAGCAAACGATCAAGCCCACCAAGGATGGTGATCCGGTGGTCGAGTTCAACTGCATCACCTATTACTTCTTTGTTGGTCACGACCGGATCACCAACGATCACTTGCAGCGCACCCTGATCGACATGAAGGACCGCCTCGTGCGCGGCATGGACCAGCGCTGGGCCTATGTTTCGGTCTCAATGTGGTTTGGCAAAATCCCGTGGATCGAAGAGGAAGTGAGCGAAGCTGAGGCGGATGAAAAAATCCGCTCTTTTGTCACCGAGTTTGCGGGCAGTCAGATCGACTGGTCGCAGGTGGGTAGGTGAGTTTCAAGGTTCAAGTTTTCAGTTTTAAGTGAGTAGATGAAGAACGGCTATTGCATGGTAAGAAAATCATCGCCACAGCCGCCCGTTAGCCGTGATGTTGGCACTTACATTGGGCGGTATCTTTCTCTTTTCTTGAAACTTAAAACTTGAACCTTGCAACTCCCCCTTCATTTCTTCGGCACGACTTTGGCGGCTTTGAGGAACTTGATGGATTCTTCGAAGTATTTCATCAGTTCGGCGCGGCGTGTGGCGGTGGCGCCGTAGGGGAGTTCGGCGCCGGCTTTGGCGATGCGCTCGCGGGCTTCGATGAAGAGTGCGAGTGCCAGCGAGGGTTTGCGTTGATACCATGCGTCGCGGGCCATGCGGCCGATCAGCACGCCGGCGCGATAGTGGGCGCGGTTGCCCATCGGCAGGCTGGCGGCGAAGTTGTATGATTCGAGCGCTTGCGGGTTGTTGCCGTTGGCTTCGTGGGCGAGGCCGAGCAATTCGTGGATGCCGACGCGTAGATTGCGCCCTTCATTGCTCATGCCGAATCCGGCGCCTTCGTTTATGGCCAGCTCGATTTCTTGCGCCGCTACCTGCAGGGTTGCGAGGGCGGATATTTTGTCGTCTTTTTCGAGTTGGGTGGAGCCTTTGCGCGCGAGGTGGCTGGCGTAGGCATGGTGGGATCGAAATCCCGCCTCCATGCCGCCTTGCAATTCGATGGCATTGAGAAACGCCGCTTCTGCTTTAGCGGTATCGCCGAGCACGCTGAGGATGATCGCCTGATTGATGACAAAGGCCGGATCGTAGGGGTGGATCTTTGCTGCGGCTTCGTAATCGGCGAGTGCCTTGCGGCCCCATTGGATCGATTCATCGCCTTTGGTGCTGCCGGCGAGTTCGTGCATGAGTCGCGCGCGATCCATGTGCATTTCCGAATGCGGCCAGATGCGGATCGCTTTGCCGAGCGCATCGATGCGCAGGTTGGTCGAGGCGGCTTGGTACTTGTTGTTGTAAACCGGCCAGAGTTCTTTGGTCACGCGGATGCCAAGCCATGCGAGCGGCGCGATGAAGGCGATGCATGCCAGCGCGGTGAGGGTGAGGAAACTTTGGCCAATGCGTGATTCCGATTTTGCATTTCCCGGATCGGGATAAGCCATTTGGCCGAGGCAAATTCCGAGCAGGATCACGCCTGGTAGGTGGTGGAACACAAAGCTGAAGGACGATTGCACCAGCATGCCGGCGAGGGCCGCGATGCCGCCCGCGCGCCAGGCCCAGCGGTGATCGTTTGCATGGGGATCGCTGCCCAAGGTGGTGCGCACCAATGCCGTGAGTGCGAGCGTGCCCATCAATGCCAGCAGCAAGAGAGTGCCGATGATGCCGTAGTCGGTGGCGGATTGCAGCAGCTCGTTGTGCACGAGTTCCGGTCTTGCGCCGCCGATGCCTTGCACCGAGTTATCCCAAAAGCGAAAGCATTCCCAACTGAAGCTCCAACTGCCACCGCCAAGCAGCGGGTGGAGGCCGATGCAGGATAGCGCGATGCCGTAAAAATAGAGTCGGCAAGTGTTGTCGAAGAGCGCGTCGATGCCGAATTTTCCTCCCGAGCGGAAACGCTGCGCTTCTTCCCATCCGACAAACCAATAGGATGCCACGGCGATGCCGATCAATGGAATTGCGATCAAGGCCGGTGCAAACCACTTCGAACCGCGGCGCTTGCCGATGACCAAGGCCATCGTGGCCAGCATGGCGCAGCCGATGGCCGCACCGAAAATTCCGCCGCGCGAACGGGTGTACCAAACGCAGGCGATGCCGACGATCGCGATCAGCGCGAAGAGCAGCCTTGTCGTGCGGCGATGCGTGCCAAAGAGCGCCACCGCTCCGGCGAGCAGCCCTGCGGCAATGTAGTAATTTGCCGCCTCGTTGTAGTGCGCGTAAAATCCCGACACCATCGCATCGGCGGCACGCTGTGTGAAAATGGGCGAGTAGCTTGGGTCTGCCACTTGTTTGCCCGCCACCAAGATGCTGGCTACGAGAAGCAAGGCCATGCCCCAGTGCAGGACGAGCTCGGCGAGGCGCAGGCCACTGATTGCACGCGTGACGATGAAGCTGGCGACTGTCGAAGCAAGTAGAAGGAGATCGGATGTGCCAAACTCAGCTACCGGCGATGTTGCCGCTCGCCATGCAAACCATGCGGCAGTGAGGCCGCCGATCACGAGAATGCCGCGATCAAGCTTGATGAAGCCGCGTTTCCAAATGAGCGGCAGTGCGACCGCCAGCGAGACGACCAGCGCCGCCAGCGATGGGCCCCAGCTCCATGCGCGCGTCTGCGGGCCAAGAAGCACAGCCAGCACGAGCGAGAGCACAAGGAAGATGGAGGAGACGAGCGGCAAGGAAGAGTTATTGGTGATTAGTTATTAGTTATTGGGAATAGGGAGGCGCTACAATCTTCTTGTTCTTTCAGGCAGGGACCTTTCTCCGAAAGGTCCCTGCCTAAGATTGTGTCCTTAAGATCGAAATTTTCTACTTCGCGCCTTTTCGGAAGAGCACGGCGGGAATGGTCCGCAGGAGGATGTTGAAGTCGAGCCAGAGCGACCAGTTGTCGATGTAGCGGAGGTCCATTTCGACCCATTGCTCGAAGCTGGTGATGGTGTTGCGGCCGCCTGCCTGCCATTCGCAGGTGATGCCGGGTTTGACGCTGAGGCGGCGGCGGTGGGTGATTTCGGAAAAGGCCTCGACCTCGTAGAGGGGCAGGGGGCGCGGACCGACGAGGCTCATGTCGCCTTTGACGACATTGAGAAGCTGCGGCAGCTCATCGATGCTGAGTTTGCGGAGCCATTCGCCGAAAGCGAAAACGCGCGGATCGTGGTCGAGCTTGAAGACCGGGCCGCCCATCTGGTTGCCGTGTTGTTCTTTGACCTGATCGAGCAACTCTTCGGCATTTGGCACCATCGTGCGGAACTTCCACATGCGAAATGGCCGGCCATAGCGGCCTGCACGCAGTTGCGAGAAAAATGCTGGTGCGCCAGGGCTTTGAATGCGGATGCCGATGATCGCGATGATCCAGAGTGGCAGCGTGCAGATGATGATGAGCGTGGCGGCAATGCGATCAAAGAACCCCTTGAGCATCAGCTCCCACGAGAGCTCTGGCGTTGAACGCAACACGAGCATTGGTTTGTTGCCGACGGAATCAAACACCGGCCGCGCGATCTGCGTGCGAATGAACGAGGCCGAGATCCATGCCTCCACGCCTTGCAACTCGCAGATTTCGACCGCATGCGAGACCTTCTCGAAGTCGGCCTGCTTGGTGACGAAGATCACGCGCGCCACGGATTCCTTTTTGAGAATGTCGAACAGGTCGTCTTTGTTGTGGGTTGCCAAATCAAAGAGATTGGAAATGTGCCAAGTGGCGGTGAGTTCCTTGTCGAGGGAGTTGAGGAAGTCCTGCATTTCACGGCCAGTGCCTGCGATCACGATATTTTCCTTGGTGCCTTCGTCGAGCGCCTGGCGGCGGAACCAGGTGCGCGTGATCCAGTCGCGGACGATGACCAACAGGAAGCTCACCAAAAGTCCGACACCAAAAGCCAAGCGGCGGGTGTCGAATTGCTTGGTGAAGATGGCGAGAAGGCCGATCACCAAGAGAATGATCAGAATGGCCTGGATGAGCTGCTGGATCGATGCACCGCCTTTTTTGGTGCGCAGATTTTTGTAGTACCCGAGTCGCTCGAGCACCATCGGCGTGAGTGGCACGGTGATGTAGAGCACCCAGTTGAGGGATTCGCTCAGGCCTGCATCTTCGACGCCCATTCCGGTCTTGAGCCGAAACATTTCGCGTATGATCCATCCGATCCAGAACGCAAACCAGATGAGCAGAGCGTCGATCAGTTGAAGTAGTTGGGTGCGAAGGGATTCGCTGCGGCTGTTGATCATTGAAAGGGGCGAGTCGAGGTGGCTTTTAGGGATATGATTCTCTAAATTTTTCACCGGTCTGCAATACCAGTTTGCAAAGGATTTCGCCTCACCATTTGGATGCGGAAGAAACACCAAAAAACCCTTGGCCAATCGCACTTGGCGGATCAGGCTGGTGAGCGATGCGGGCTGCGATTTTGGCATGTTCATTTGCCGCGCTGATTGGGTTGATTTACCTGTTCTGGCAGCACCGGTTTGAGGTCGTAAGCGGATCCTTCACAAGCAGCCTGTCCGAGCTGCGCGCGGGGGCGCCGGATGTCGCAAGCGGCGGGGTTTCTTGGCTCGGAAGCGCGGATAAGCCTGTGCTGCGACTGGAGGTCGATGCGGCCCATCCGAGCTTGGTCCACCGGATCGGCATTCCGGGCTGCGGCGTGGTGAAATTTTTGCACCTGCGCCTGAAGTTTCGCGGCGAGGCTTTGCTGCCTGGCAAGCAGGTGTGGGATGATGGGAGGTTGCTGATCGAGTGGCATCGGCCCGGTGGCGAAGGAATGAAAATCGAGGCCATCGGATCGATTCGCGGCGATGGCATGAAAGAGGACGATTTCATTGTCTCCGCCACCAAAGGTGGCGCGGTGCCTGTCCTGAGGCTTGAGCATCTGGGCCGATCGGGGGCCTTCGAGTTGCAGGAGTTCGAACTTCGCGAGGTGCGCGAAACGGTGTGGTGGCGCTACGGTCGATGGATCTTGGCTGCCGCATGGCTTGCATGGGCCAGCGCGCTGGTGCGCTCGATCCAAAAAATTTCCCTGCCTCGCGCGCTTGGAGCGTCAGTTATTTTTGTGACCATGGGCGCCTTGGCCGTTGTGCCTGGACCGTGGAAAATCCAGCGCTCCTTTGGAGAAGCATTTGTGATTAAGGAAATCGCGCAGTCCGCCAACGCGCGCACGCAGGTGCAGCCACAATCGGATGGCGCGGCTCAAATCGATCCCGCCAAGTCCGCTGCAAAACCCTCGACCGCCCCAGCCTTTGCCGGGCCCCAACAAGCGCTGGGCAAGATTCCCGTGCAAGGCGGGCTCCTGCTCAAAGCAAAATACGCCCTCGAGCCATTTCGGCCACTTTTGCACGCCTTGCTCATCATGATGCCAACCCTCGCCATGGCCTGGCTCGCGGGTTGGCGTCCGGCACTCGTGCTGGCGGTGATGCTATCGATCGCCATTGAGCTCGGCCAAATCGCCTTCGGCTACGGCTTCGACCGCGTTGATGTATCGGATCTCCTCAACGATGCCCTCGGCATCGCCGCTGCGATGCTCGTGGTAAAGGTCTATGTGAAGTGGCGGGCAGGGGCATCGGAAAAGTAGGGCGATGCGGCCCGCAGTGTCGTGTCTTTGAAGAGGGATTTTACCGCGAAGGCGCAAAGGTCGCCAAGGGACGCAGAGGAAGATCGTGGATTGTTGATCGTGGATCGAAGAAGATGTTGATTCTTCAAGGGAGCGTGGGCGTCCCGCCCGCATCTTTCACCGGTAGGGCGATGCGGCCTCGCAGCGCCGAATCTTGAGAGAGTCAGAGATCAGAAGATTTTTAAAAACCCCTTGCGCATCACGGCGAAATGCCATACCTAGTATGGCATGAAAATGACGATGCACATCGATGAGGATTTGCTCGACCGGGTCATCAAGGCGCATGGTTTTTCCAGCAAGACGGAGGCGGTGGAGATGGCCTTGCGCGAAATGGACCGGAGGTCGCGCTTCAAGGCGGTGGTGAAAAAGGGCATGGGGCTTACGCCCGCGCAGTTGGCACAATCCGTCGAGCCGGAATACGATTTGGCGGCCATGCGTGTGGCGGAGACCCCGAGGAAGTATGGAAAACCCAAGCGCCCATAGTTTCTGCGTCCTCGTCGACAGCAATGTGTACATCGGGCTGTTGCGGCGTCGGGTGGATCCCGTGAAATGTCTCGGGCAATGGATCGGCAATAACGACCTTGCCACTTGTGGAATGGTGCGTTTGGAGGTCGAGCGCGGCATTCGCGTGCAAAAAGTGCGGCGCCTGATGGGCGGGTTTTTTGATGTGATGCGCAATGTTCCAACGACCGAAAAAGTTTGGGCGTTGGCGACAGACCTCGCATGGAAACTCGACCGTCAGGGAATTGCGCTGCCCGCGCAGGATCTTCTGATCGCAAGCTGCGCGCTGAACATCGGTGCAGCAGTGCTCAGCGATGACGCGCATTTCCTGCAGATCCCCGAACTGACCCTGCTGCGCCCGAGGGACGAGCTTGAGGTGTGGTAGGGGGCGCTTAGTTAAGTCTGCGTGCCAGCCAGAGATTTTCCGCTGTTTTCAAATTCGACCGATCCGACCGATCAGCGCTTTTCCCCAAAAAAATGGTGCGCGCTGCAGGGTTCGAACCTGCGACCCCATCCGTGTGAAGGATGTGCTCTACCACTGAGCTAAGCGCGCGGGGGATGGGTGGGCGGCTTTGAGGCCGCTGCCGGACGGGAAGGATGGCATTTTGGGGGCGGGTTTGGCAAGCACTTCGGTGGGTGGGGTGGATTTTCGTTTTGCGGGGTTGTCCGGCGGCGGGTGGGCGTTATGGTGGGTTTCGTTTCCCGCCGTGGCCCAGATTCCAAAGGAAAGCATCGAACAGGTTCTCAGCGCCACGGACATCGTCGGGCTGATCAGTTCCTATATCCAGGTCAAGCGCGCGGGTTCGAGTTTCAAGGCGAACTGCCCGTTTCACCACGAGAAGACGCCGTCGTTTTTTATCAATCCGGCGCGGCAGAGTTTTCATTGTTTTGGCTGCGGCAAGGGTGGGGATGCGATTGCGTTTGTGCGCGAGTACGAGAATCTGCCTTTCACCGATGCGGTGCGTAAACTCGCGCAGCAAGCGGGGGTCCAGGTGCGCGAGGAGGAGGCCGATCCCGAGGCGGATCGCAGTCGGCGCAGCCGCGGGCGTTTGCTGGATTTGCATCGCGAGGCTGCGGCATTTTTTCACGAGCGACTGATGAAGGATCCAGCGCCTGAACACGCGCGGGCTTACATCAAGTCGCGTGGCTTCGGTCGCGAGATGGCGGTGAATTGGTCGGTTGGATGGATGCCTGAAAACGCGCGAGTTTTTCTCGATTGGGCGAAGTCGCGGAAATTCACAGGACGCGAGCTCGTGGATTCGGGGATTTGTTATCTGCGCGAGGAGGGCAATCCCGCTTCGGGCATTCGCGTGCGATTTCGCGACCGACTGATGTTTGCGATCCGCAACGAGATTGGTGATGTGATTGCCTTTAGCGGGCGACAGCTTCGCGAAGACCCGAACAGCGGCAAGTATGTCAACTCACCCGAAACAGTGATCTTCCGAAAATCGAGGGTGTTATTCGCGCTCGATCGTGCGAAGAAGCCGATCCTTCGCGAGAAATCGGCGCTGTTGTGTGAGGGTCAGCTCGATGTGATTTCGTGTCACGAGGGTGGGATTGATCATGCCATCGCGCCCTTGGGTACGGCCTTTACGCGCGATCATGCGCGGCTGTTGCGGCGTTACACGACGAGCGTGTTGATTTGTTATGATGCCGACCGTGCGGGCTTGGCCGCATCGGAACGGGTGTTTCGCGAGTTGGCTCCCGAGGGTCTTGCGGTGCGGGTAGTGCGGATGCCAGCCGGCGAGGATCCGGACACTTATTTGAAAAAGTACGGTGTTGAGGCGTTTCGCGGATTGCTGGCCGAGGCAGCGGAGTTTTTTGACTTCAAGCTCGGCAAGGCGCGTGAGGATGGATTGCTTGATCAGGCGGCGGGGCGCACCGCGGCGTTGACCGATTGCGCGGGGATGCTGGCCTTGATGAGCGATTTCGCGGCGCGCGAGAATCAGATCAACATCGTGGCTGGATACTTGCAGGCGTCGTCGACCGTGTTGCGTCAGGCCATTGCAAAAATCATGGCCAAGTCGAAGCCGGCGCGCGGCTATCAGGAACCGGCTGCGGCCGATGATGAAGTCGTCGCGCCAGTCGAGCCGACGCCGCTGCATCGGATCGTGGCGTTTTTGTGTCAGCTCGCGCTCACCTCCGCGCCGGCGCAGCATTTTCTTGGCGAGCAATTTGAAACGATCCACGAAGCAACGCGATGGGTCGAGGGTGTACCTTTGCTCGAAGCAATTTTGGCCGCAGCGCCGGATCCGGCATCGAGTGCCGCGGTGAATGTATTTCTAAGCGGCTTGCCCGAGGCTGATCGCATGGCCTTGAGCGCGGAGGTCACGACGGGTGGTGCGACGGACGATGGCATGCAGGCGGCGGAGGTCACGCTGGCGCAGCTTTCGGGCTTGGTCCTGCAAAGGCGCGATGCGGCGATCAAATCGGCGCTCAAGGAGCCGGGGCTTTCCGCCGAGCGCATGATTGCACTGCTCGAAGAGGCCAAGGAAATTGCCGCGCTGCTGGCTGGCATCGACCAGCGTTCGGAGTTCGATGACGAGCTGCCGAAATCCACCTTCAAGCCCAAGGTGCCAGAGTGGAAAAAACGCTTTGGCGACAAGGACGGGACGAGGGTGAGGAGTTAGGAAATAGTTATTGGTTA
This sequence comes from Luteolibacter sp., assembly GCA_044361655.1. Classification (GTDB taxonomy): domain Bacteria; phylum Verrucomicrobiota; class Verrucomicrobiia; order Verrucomicrobiales; family Akkermansiaceae; genus Luteolibacter. The sequence goes on from JBIKIK010000015.1 coordinate 15,558, forward strand.
TTTGAGATTGGTTATTGGGGAAGAGGGGGTCAGCGGTCATTGGTCAGCAGGCACTGGGGAAGAAAATCAAGAGCCTGTTCCCTATCTTGGATCTTGATTCTTGAAGTCTTGCTTCTTTGCCTGGTAGAGCGACGCGGCCTCGCGGCGCCGCCGCTTTCAGAAATTTTGAACCGCGAATGAACGCGAAAAAAGAAAGATCGTGGATGACGCTTCGAAATGTGATGCCTCGTCACCACAATCCCCACAACAAAAAACCCGCCGTCGGGTGGGCCGAGGGCGGG
>JBIKIK010000145.1:0-4724 GCA_044361655.1 Luteolibacter sp.
TACCTCATTGTCGACAAAACCGGCAACAAGCCGCGCCGTCTTGAAACGCCGCAGTTCTTCTGGATGCGCGTGGCGATGGGCCTCTTCAAGCGCGAGGAAAGCAACCGCGATGAATGGGTTGTGCGCCTCTACAATCTCTACAAGGGCCGCCGTTTCTGTTCGTCCACACCGACGCTGTTCAACTCCGGCACGCTGCACTCGCAGCTTTCCTCATGCTACCTCTACAAGGTCGACGACTCGATCGAGTCGATCATGATCCGCGGCGTTGCGGAAAATGCATTCCTCTCGAAATGGGCCGGCGGCCTCGGTGGTTCATGGACCTCCGTGCGCGGCACCGGTGGCTACATCCAAGGCACCAATGGCGAGTCGCAAGGCATCATCCCATTCCTCAAGCTTCACAACGACCAACTCGTCGCAGTGAACCAAGGCGGCAAACGCCGTGGTTCCGGCTGTGCGTATTTGGAAACCTGGCACAACGACATCGAGGACTTCCTCGAGCTGCGCAAGAACACCGGTGACGAGCGCCGCCGCTGCCACGACATGAACACGGCCAACTGGATTCCCGACCTGTTCATGAAGCGCATGGCCGATCGCGGCACATGGACGCTGTTCCGCTCGAACGAAGTGCCCGACCTTCATGATCTCTACGGCAAGGCTTTTGAACAACGCTACTGCGAGTACGAGGCGCTTGCTGCCGAAGGAAAAATCTGGTCGCGCCAAATGCCCGCTCTCGAGCTCTGGAAGGGCATGCTCAAGATGGTTTTCGAAACCGGCCATCCATGGATCACTTTCAAGGATCCCTGCAATGTCCGCTCGCCGCAAGACCACTGCGGAGTGATCCACTCTTCGAATCTCTGCACCGAGATCACGCTCAACACATCCGCCGACGAAACCGCCGTTTGCAACCTTGGCTCGGTGGTGCTCGACACGCACATCACCCGCGATGGCGCGCTCGACCACGAGATGCTCAAGGAAACGATCACCGTTGCGATCCGCGCCTTGGACAATGTGATCGACATCAATTTCTACCCGACCGAAGCCGCCAAGACGGCGAACTCCCGTCATCGCCCGATCGGCCTCGGCGTGATGGGCCTGCAGAACGCTCTCTACAAGCGCGGGCTCGCCTTCGCCTCGGATGCGGCTGTCGAATTCAACGACGAAATGATGGAGGCGATCGCCTACTACGCCTACGGCGCCTCATCCGATCTCGCAAAGGAGCTCGGCACCTACTCGTCATACAAAGGCTCGAAGTGGGATCGCGGTCTTCTGCCGCAGGACACGCTCGACCTCCTCGAGGACGAGCGCGGCCGCAACATCGATGTGCCGCGTGGCGGCAAGATGGACTGGTCCGTCGTCCGCTCGAAAATCGAAGCCCATGGCATGCGCAATTCGAACGTGCTGGCCATCGCGCCGACCGCTACCATTTCGAACATCATGGGCACCACGCCCTGCATCGAACCAAACTACAAAAACCTTTATGTGAAATCCAACCTCTCGGGTGATTTCATCGTGCTCAACTCGGAGCTCGTCAAGGACCTCAAGAAGGCCGGTTTGTGGAACCAGGAAATGCTCGACCAACTGAAGTATTTCGACGGTGAACTCGATGCCATCGACGACATCCCCGAGGCGCTCAAGCACAAGCACAAGACGGTCTTCGGCATTGGCCATGAATTCATCGTCGATGCCGCTTCGCGTCGCCAAAAATGGATCGATCAAGCTCAGTCGGTGAACCTCTTCCTCGCCACGCCGGACCTCAAGACTCTTTCACACATGTACCGTCGTGCATGGGACAAGGGGCTCAAGACGACCTACTATCTGCGCACTCTGCAGGCCTCAAACATCGAGAAAGCAACCATCGACGTCAAAAAGGAAGTCCGTGGCATCGCCGCCGGCGCCAAGCGCGAGTACACTGCCGAGGAGAAAAATGCCTGCTCGCTCGAAGCCATGCTCAATGGTGGTACTTGCGAAGCGTGCCAGTAAAGAAGGCGTGAGGCATTAGTACGCCAGATCAAAATCATCCTGGCAATCAGTTTGGTTGCCCGGATTTTTTTCGCCTCAGCCAATGCCCTTTCGCGGATCGACGTTCGTTCAATTTCCCAGACAAACTGAAAGCGTTGACACCATGGGCGGTGGGCAAGCGGAGCTGTCCCTTTATTTTGGTCATGGTCTTGTTTGACTCGAAGTCCGGCACAGTTGCTAAATGCGTGCCTCATGAAACACTCTGCCATTGCCACGCTCCTCGCGTTCATCGCATCGCTCCTATCGCTCAAGGCCTCTGATGAGCTCGCGGCATTTCCGCCGACGGAAAAGGGCATGGTGAGACATGTTTTGCGCCTGCCGAAAAAAGATGATGAGGATGCATTCAAGATCGAGCTCATCGCCGGCAAGACCGTCAAGGTGGACGCCGCAAACCGGTATTTTTTCGGCGGCGAAATCGAGGAGCAAAATATCCAGGGCTGGGGCTATGTCTGTTATCGGATCAGCGAACTCGGCCCGATGGCAGGCACGCTGATGGCGGTCGATCCCGCTGCGCCGAAGGAGGATCGATTTGTTGCGTTGAGCGGCGAGCCGTATCTTGTGCGTTACAACAGCCGCCTGCCACTCGTGGTCTATGCGCCCGAAGGCGTGACCGTGCGCTACCGCGTGTGGAGTGCCTCAGCGGAAACGATGGCGATCGACGCCGAATGATTCATTGCACCAGCAAAGCGAAGCCGCGATTCAAGCGGGGCCTTTGGTGTGTGGCGGCGTGATCAATTTCAGCTTTGCGGCGAAGGGCAGTCTTTTGACTTCGACGCGCGTGCCGTCTGCATCGTTCGCATCGATGCGTACGCCGGGCGGCAATGGTGGCTCAATCCATAATCCGCCGGCAGGCATTTCACGCAGTCCGTCGACGGAAACTTGGATCGTATCGGGATCACTCATCGCGATGCGGAAATCGAGTTTTCCGTGGCGGGTTGGCAGTCCGCGCGCTTCGAAGCCATCACCAGCGATCCATGCACATGGCATACCCGCGGCGAGCACGAGCGAATCGTCGGCCTCGCGCTCGGAGGCAATCATCGAGCACAGCGCGAGCACATACTCCGCGGCGATCCATGTGTGCGGCAAATCGCCGAGGTGGCCGGGCGAGCGCGGATCGCGCCATGAAATTTCCGGCCATTGGTTCCATTCGACCGGCCGTCGATCGGCGAGGAAAAATTCCAACAACTCGTTTGCCTCAGCGCGTTTGCCGAGCCGCACTAGCGCGCCGATGATGCGAATTTCGTAAGCACTGTAATTCGTCCACGGCAACTGCGGATCTTGCCTGCGGCGAAATCCTTCGAGGTAAGTCGCGAAGGTTTTATGCAACGGCCCTTGTGGCAATGCATCGGCAAAGTCGAGTTGCGAGATCGCATTGGCGGTCGCGGTCGGATCGAAATCGGCCCACTCGACCGATCCCGGAATGTACTGCAGATTGCGCGCGGCGATGACGCTTTCAATCGAGCGTACTAGATCGTGTAAAAACGCATCAGCTTCATTTCTCCAAAGCATCGCATCTTCATTGCGACCGATTGCCGTCGCAAGTTCCGCCGCCGCTTGCAATCCGCGCAAGGCCCAGAAGTCGTCCCAATAAGAATGCACCGGGTGCGCCAAGTACCCTTCGTGGCTCGCCGATTCGGGCAAGAGCCCGAAACACGCAGCCAGCTCGCCGCCACGATAACGCTCGCCCATGCGTTGCCGCCGCAGCGCGATCAGATGGCCAGCCGCACGCTCCACGCGATCGAAACACGAATCGACAAATGCCGCATCGCCGGTCGCGCGGTGCACTTCTCGCATGCCCCAAATGAATTGCCCATGGCTGTCGTGCTCGACCAAGGGATCCATGCCATCGCGATCGACCACACAAAACACAAAGCCATCATCACGCTGGAACGGCGCATACCATTCCATGAAGTGCTTGAATGGATCGGCCAAACCACACTTCGCCAAGGCCGCGCCCATGATCACACCATCGCGGATCCACGAGCGCGTGTAACGCCGCGCGCCGGGCTGCAAGGCTGCGCCATCGCGGTTGATCATGATCTGCGCGCAGGCGGTGCGCAGTGTTGCGATCGCGCTTTTTGCTGCATCCGGCACTCGCCATTCGATGCCGCCAAGCGTCCTCTGCCACGCGCGCATCGCGTCATCGCGAGAGACATCCGACGCTGGTGTTGCGTTCTCAAAATAAGAAACACGAACCGTGACCTCGAGTGTCGTTTCGCCCGGTGCAAGCGCCCACTCGATGGCGGCCGATGCAAGGCCGGATTCATCATCGACGCGCGCGCTTTGCGGCATTCGCTTTTCCGCCAAAACCGCAAGCACGCCCCCTTCATCGAAGCTTGCCGCACCGATGCGCGATGCAGGCAGCGAAAATGAAATTTGTTTGCCATCGGCCACCACGCCACGCTCGCTGCATTCGATTTTTCGCAGCACGGCACGCCCACCCATGTTGCGAAATGCCTGCCAGGGTGGTGTGACCTGAAACGGTCGCAGCGCGAGCACGAGCTTCGCACCGGAATGCGCGCGATCGCACTCGAGCCAGTAGCTCACACACAATTCGATGTCCCTGCCGCCGCCGCGAAGCCATGGCAAAATTTCCAAGCTCAGCCCCTCTGCCCGCCACATCACCGAAGGCATCGGCTCGCCACCCTCGGGCAAAGCAACGCGCGTGGAAACATCGGCCCATGTGAGCAGCCCGTCATCAGTCA
>JBIKIK010000146.1:0-4721 GCA_044361655.1 Luteolibacter sp.
GTAGCGCTCTTCCCATAGGGTGCCTGTGCGGTTGTGAGTGCGGTTGAACCAACGCGTGAAGCGCTGGAGCACGGTCTTCATGAACTCGCTTAAGTCGTGCATGCGATAGGTGAAGCGGGCATGGATTTCCGCGGCGAGGGCCGCGTTTCCAGCCTTGCGCGCATCGGACAATTCCTTCGCCACCACGGCCACGAAGGCCTCGGTCTGGATTGCGGAGAGCCGTTTCAAAAGCTCGGCGTCGGAGATGCCTTCGGCAGGCATTGGCGGCACTTCGAGCAGGAGGTGGATGTGGTTCGACATCAGGCAGTAGGATAAAATCCTGCAGCCCGAGAAATTTTCCTGCATGCGCATGAAGGTCCGAAACCGCTCGCGCTCGGCCTGCTCAAACACAAACCGCCGATCCACCACACGGCTGATGCAATGGTAGATCGCCGGCTTTTCCGCCGAATCCTTCCACGGCGCCAACCATCGCTTGCTGCTCATACCCCACCAATAACCACGGCCAGCCCCGGCCGCAAGGAGAATCTATACAATTTGTCTGGGAAATTGTAGAGATTCGGGCTAGGGAGATCTGCTCAGGGTAAGAGATCCTTGTGATCCTGAGGGGATCCTTGATCCTAGCGTCTCTCGCGCTTGACTGGTTTTTTGGCGCCTTTAATACCTTTGGCGCCGGGGGCCTCGATGGGCTGGGTGACTGCTTCTACGGCTTTGGTGCTGGGCGCGAGTGACGGTGATTGGGCTGGAGTGGGCTCGGCCTTTTTCACGAGTGTTTCGCGTTCCTTGAGGAGGGCGTCGAGGGTATTTTTGGAAAGCTCGAAGGTGCGTCCGGCAAGGCTTTGTTCTTTGGCGCTTTTTTCGTTGAGGGCTTTGAGGCGTGCGGCGAACTCTTCGTCTTTGGCTTTGACATCATCGGGTTTTTCGCCTTCGGCCTTGATGCGCTCGGTTGGCAAATTGGCGCTTACGGCGATGGTCACGAGTTGGTTGTCGGGAGCTGAGCTGGCGGGCCCGGTGCCGGGCTTGAGTGGAGTGATGGTGAGCGTGTAGGTGAATCCGTCGAAGGTCTCGATGATCGCATTGCGTTTGCCGGTGGCATCGGCGCGTTCGGCGGCAGCGGCTGCAGTTACGACATCCTCGAAGCGGGCGAAGGAAAACAGGCTCTTGATGGGGGCGACATTTTCGCTGCTGAGCGCTTCTCCGGGTTTGAGGCCCTCGAGTTTGAACTCGGCGTTTTCCGCGTCGCGCACCAACTTCCATGCCACAGCATCGGAGCCCTTTTGGCTGAGTGAGACCGATTTGATCTTATCCGGCGCGATGAATTCCTCGGCGAGCCAGCGGGTGACATCGGCGCTGACCGAGAAGAACATTTCGTTGACCGCGTAGAAACCCGACTCATCGGCGTGATTGCGGATGTAGCGGCCGACGGGCATTGCGCCCATGGGCGAGGCGTCTTGTGAGCCTTCGATGTTTTTGCCGAGGCTGACCTTAGCGAGTTCCTTGCCGGAGGCGTCCTTGAAGGTGGCGGTGAGGCCGCGGTCCTGAGGGTTGGTCGAGGTTTCATCCATGCCGAAGCGTGGCGCGAATGAGGGTCCGGCCTCCAAGCTGCGGGTGACCTTGAGTTCGGCGAGCGTGCGGATGAACTCATTCACATTTACCGCGTTGGCCGGATAGTTTTCGCGTTGAGCAACCGTCCACTTGCCATCTTTTTTTACGAGCGTGACGCTGGCATCGGCACCGGTGATTTCGATGTGGGCGATCTCGGTGGCGGGAAACGATGCGAAGAGCGCGTCGCCGGCGGCGCGGCTGGTGAGTGCGACGGGGCCGGAATTCTTTTGCGTTTGTTTGACGATCAGGAGCGCGCTGCCGAGGACGATCGCGATGGCGCTGAGGGTGAGGACCTGTTTTTTCTTCATGGTGAAACGGGTGCGGGGTTGTGGGTGGTTGAACGAACGGTGATCAGCGAGCGCGGGTTGAGCGGCGGCGCTGGATGAAAAGGCCGAGGCCGAAGAGTGTCACGAGCAGTGGCATGACGGCGACATTGAGGAGGGTGATTTTTCCGGCGAGCTTGTCCTTTTGGCGGCGCAGGTCTTTTTCCTGTTCGCGAATAAGCTTCGAGTACTCCACCTGTTCCTTGCGAAGCTTGCGGATTTCCGCCTCTTGTTCGGGCGAAAGGTAGAGTTCGTTGCCGCGGGATTTTTGTGCCTGCAGGTCGCTGAGTTTTTGTTGGGCTGCTTTTTGTTTCTCTTGGAACTCCTCGATCTTGGTGCCGACCTGTTGGTTGAATTCGGCCTCCATTTTTTGTACTACCGTGAAGGGTCGGCGGATGGCGGAGCGCGAGCGTGAACCGATCAGGTGCTTCGAGCCGGTCGCTTGGTCGAGCAGGTTGAAGAGCAGCGAAGCATTGCCATTGATCGGCGAGGCCATTTGCACGCCGCCGAAGTTTTGCAGGTTGTAGGCAAAGCGGTCATAGAACGCGTCGACATCGGCGATGAGGAAGACATGGCCGGGGTTGGTAGATTGTTTGAGTTGATTGGCATTTGCCTCAGGCTTTTTCGGCTGGGCCCCATCGGCGGGCGCGGCAGCCTGCGGTTTGCCATCGGGGAAGGCGGTTTTGAAATTGCCGCTGAGGTAGGTGACCAGATCGTAAGCGGTGCCAGCCGGGCGGAACGAGGTGCTCAGCGCGGGGTCGAGTTGCGACGCGCGCATCGAGTCGACAAAGCCCGAGCCGTTCGAGGATTTGATCAAGGTATTGGCTTTGATTCCTTCGGTCGCGTTGACCGTGAAGGCGCCGGGCAGGAAAAGAGTAACCGTGTCGAGATCCTTGGTGATCACGCTGTCGGCTTGCGGCATCGCATCCTTGGTGAGGGTGAGGACTGCGAGCGCGTCGCGGTTGCCGGCCATGCGGGTCGAGTAGGTTGGATCGGCGAGGACTTTGCCGGACTCGAAGGAAACGCCCCATGATTTGAGCAGTGTTGGCAGCGTCGAGGTCGTGGGTGTGCCGGGCATGCCCATCATCGGGTTGCCACCGCCGGTCATTTGCGCAGCGACCGAGAAGGCATCGAGGCAGGCGACCACGGTGCCGCCGCCGAGCAGGTATTGATCGACTGCGAATTCAGCCTCGGGTGTGATTTCCGCAGGGTGGAAGAGCAGGAGGACCTTGATCGATTTTGGGTCGATCGTGGTGGTTGTCATCGGGACATCCTCGATGTCGAAGGACTGCTTGAGTTGTTGATAGATCACCCAGCCGGGTGTGGCTTGTTGCCCCGGCATGCCGGCGGGGCCGCCTTTCAGCGAGAGGGCGGACATCACGCCGATTTTTGGTTTCGACGGAGCGCTGACTTCGGCGATCGCCTTGGATAGCTGGTATTCGAGCATCGTTTCCTGGCGTGGGTCAATGAAGGGGATGACGCTGGTCTTATCGAGGCATGAAATGGCGAGGCCGAAGTAGAGGTTCTGGTCGTCCATGCGTTGGCCGTTGATGCCGTCGAGATTGGCGGAATCCTCGGCATCGGTGTCCGGTTGGGGATCGAGGTTTTCGATGCGGAGTTTGCCTTTCGAGAGCGAGGCGTATTCCTTGAGCAGGTCGTCGACGCGGCGCATGTGGAGTTTGATTTCCTCCGGCATGTAATCCGTATTACGAGAGGCATAGTAGCGGAGCACGACCGGCGCGCCGATTTCGCCGAGGATTGCGCGGGTGCCATCCGAGAGCGTGTGGATTTGTTTTTCGGTGAAGTCGGCGCCGCGGTTGCCGAAGGACGAGAGCGAGACGAGCCAGTTGGCAAAGATCGCGATGGCGGCGAGCGCGATGACGGCGACGGTTGCGCGGGTGATGGGGCTGTTGGATTTCATTTCGTTGAAAGGAATGTGGCTGGAAATTCGGGTGGCGGCTCAGGAGCGTTTGGCGGAGAGGATCGTGCTGGTGCCGAGCAGGCAGACGGCGATGAACGAGGTAAACCAGACCGCGTCTTGAAGGCGGAGGAGCCCGCGGTTGAGTGAGCGGAAGTGATCCCACACGCCGATCGAAACGATTGCCTCGACGACGCCGGGCGAGACTGCCTTGCCGATTTCGCGGGTGAAATCATCGTAGCCGCAGAGCACCATCGTGACGCAGATCGCGACGGAAACGATCAGGCACACCACTTGGTCGCGGGTGCAGGCCGAGACGAGCATCGTGATCGCTATGAAGGTCGAGCATACGAGCAGTGAGCCGATGTAGCCGGCGAGTATGGCGCCGTTGTCCGGATCGCCGAGGTAGTTGACGGTGGCGACGATCGGGAAGGTCAGCACGAGAGCGGCGAGCCAGACCGTGGCGGCGGCGAGGAACTTGCCGATGATCGCGCTCCACATCGAGACCGGGAAGGTGCCGAGCAGCTCGATGGTGCCGTTGCGTTGTTCGTCGGACCAGAGCTTCATGCCGACGGCGGGTGCGAGCAGCATGTAGATCCATGGGTGCCAAAAGAAGAAGCTCCATTCGAGCGAGGCATCGCCGATGCGCATGAAGTTGCCGAAGCTGAAGGTGAGGCCCATTGAGAGGGCGAGGAAGATCACGATGATCGCATAGGCGGTCGGCTGGCCGAAGTAGCTGCGGAGTTCGCGTTTGTAGATGGTGAGCGAGGACATGGTGGTGAAATGATGAAATGATTTTTCGGGCGGGCGGGCCTTTGCCTCAGGCCGCGGCTTCGGTGTCGCGGGTGGTGAGTTTGCGGAAGAGGTCGGTGAGTGAG
>JBIKIK010000147.1:0-4720 GCA_044361655.1 Luteolibacter sp.
GAGCCCACCGCGCCGAGGGCAACCGGAGCGGCATTGCAAACCCCGCGTGGTGCAAGACAGAACAGGGGAAGGGCTGCCCGCCCGTCAATCTCCGGGTATTAGTCGCACTCCGCGCAAGCGGGGCGCTCCGCTTCGGCGAAGTGAGAGAAATGACCGTACAGTCCCGCGCAAGCGGGATGGACAGAATCCGGCTTACAGGGGAGCGGCAATTTTTTCATAGCTGAGAGGTGGGGGCATAGGTCCTCAATGCCCGTGGCCCTGCTGCTCTTGGATGTATTCTTGCTTGAGGCCCAAAGCTTCCGGTGCATGCAGCACGAGCATTTTCATGCGGGCGTCGCTGGGGACCTGTGAGCGAGTGGCTTTTGAAACGATCACCATCAAGAGGATCGCGGTCGGCACCGTCCAGATCGCGGGTTGTTCGGCGAGGATGCGCAGCAGCGGGTGCTCTTGCCAGAAGATCGAAAGCGCATTGGGCGACCATGTCGTGCCGGCTTTGAGTGCGGCGGCTTGGCCGTTCTTTGCGATGATGTCGCTGACGCTGGTGAGCGTGACGCACGCCAGCGCGAGAACGCCGCCACCAAGCATGCCGGTGGCCGCACCACGCATGGTCATGCCACGCCACCATGCGCTCATGAAGAGCAGCGGGAAATAACTGGCGGCCGCGATCGCGAAGGCCTGACCGACCATGAAGTTGATGTCGAGAAGCTCGACTTGCGTGCCGAGCAGCATCGCGAGACCACCGACAACGATGGCGGAGATCTTGAACATGCGCATGCGTTGGGCAGGGGTGGAGTCGGGCTTGAGCATGCGGCCGTAAATGTCGTGCGCAACAGCACTGGTCATCGAAACAAGCAGCCCGCTGAAGGTGCTCATGAATGCGGCGAAAGCTCCCGCGCAAGTGATCCCGCTCAGCACCGAGCCGAGGATGTTGCCCTTGCCCAGCAGGGTGGGGAGCTCGAGCACGACTTTGTCGGGGCCCTTGGATCCGGTAGCGTTGTAGAGTTCCGGCATGAAATTTCTTCCAAGCACACCGAATACCGGCGGAAAGACATAGAAGATGCCAATGAGGATCATCACCCACATCGTCGTCTTCTTTGCCGCGACGCCATCGGGGTTGGTGTAAAACCGCACGAGAATATGAGGTAAACCTGCCGTGCCGCAAACGAGCGCGATGATGAGCGAGTAGGTGTAAATGAGCGAGAGTGGTCGGCTTTCCTCTTCCGAGAGACCGGCGGCTTTGGCAGCCTTGGTCGTGAGCGGACCAAAGGGCGCGATCCATTGATCGTCCTTCGGCGCTTTTTCCGGCAACGGTTTGCGGGCGTGCTCGGTCGTTTCCACGCTTCGCTCGATGGCTGGTGGCGCGGCGGCATCATTGAGCGAAAGATTTTTTCCGTAGCCGCCATAGACCGAAAGCAGCACGAAGATCGGCAGCGAGATCGCAAACATTTTGATCCAGTACTGCACCGCCTGCACCAGCGTGATGCCCTTCATGCCACCGAGTGCGACATTGAGTGTGATCACTGCGCCGACCACCACCACGCCAACCCAATACGGCAGGCCGGGAAGGATGTAGGAAAGCGTGACGCCCGCGCCTTTCATTTGTGGCATCGTATAAAAGAAACCGATGAAGAGCACGAAGCACACCGCGATGCGGCGGAAAAGCGGTGAATCAAAGCGGCCTTCGGCAAAATCCGGAATCGTGTACGCACCAAAGCGTCGCAGGGGTCCGGCGATGAAGAGCAGCAGGAAAAGATAACCGCAGGCATAACACACCGGGTACCACAGTGCGTCATAGCCGGCCGACATCACCATGCCGGCGATGCCCATGAAGCTCGCGGCGCTGAGGTACTCTCCGGAAATTGCCGAGGCATTCCAACCGACCGACACCGAGCGGCCGGCGACAAAGAAATCGGAGGCTGACTTCGAGCTCTTGGCTGAGCGAAAGCCCATCCAGATGGTGACCACCACGGTGATGGCCGAAAGGGCGAGGATCCAGGGGTTGATTTGCGCAAAGTCCATGATCGTTGCAGCGGGTTAGGAATTTTTGCGATTGTTTTCGCGGGCGAGTTTCACCTCAGCGGCTTCGAGTGCCATCGAGCGGCTGATGAACCAGCGCGCAATGATCCAGACGTAGGGAAAGAACAGCACGCCGAGCACGAGCCAGCTCAAGGTGAAGCCACCGACGCGTTGCGCCATGAAGTCTGGCGCGAAGTAGTTGAGCAGCGGTAGCCCGAGCAAGAGCAGCAGAAAGGCCAAGGCGCAGGCGATGGAAAGGCGGAGCTGACGCTTCATCAAGCCTTGGAGGAATTCCTCGCTGTGAATGAAATCGTGGTGGTCTTGCGGGTCGGGTTGCATGGGTTGCTGATGATGTTGGCGGCCGTGTGGCATGACACTCGGCGTATTGCATCAAGACATGAGTCCACGGCGGGGGCGTCAAGAACCATTTGGCCCGTCGGATCCTTCGAGGATCGCTGGATGGATGAGTTGAAATTTGCGAATGCCAAACCGGTCCTTATCGCATAGTCTGCGCCGCATGAGTCGGCTCAATTCCTTTCTCGATCACCAAAGCGTATCGCTTAAAGTCTGTGGCGTCACGAATGCGGCGGACGCGGAAAGGCTCGTTGAGCTCGGTGTCGATGCGATCGGTGTGAACTTTTGGCCCGGCTCGCCGCGTCATGTCGCAAGCACGGAGGCAGGATGGCTGACCTCACTCGAAGGCCGCATTTTGCGCGTCGGTGTGTTCGTGAACGCACCGGACGAATTGCAGATCAGTCTCGTTCGCGAGGGTCTGCTCGATCTTGTGCAACTGCACGGCGATGAGACTCCCGCCGATGCCGCAGCACTGCGCGAGTCCGGCATACCGTTCATCAAGGCGATCGGCGTGAAAACACATGCTGACCTCGAACGCGTTGAAGATTTCTGCGCAGCCGCTGTCCTGCTCGATGCTCACGCGCCCGGCGTTTATGGCGGAACCGGCGAGACATTCGATTGGAACACCGCGCTTGATTTCAAATCAAAGCACCCACAGCTGCCGCTCATCCTCGCTGGCGGGATCAAGTCGGAGAACGCCGCGCGAGCCGCGGAAATGCTTCACCCCTCGGCGCTTGATGTGGCATCCGGAGCTGAGTCGTCACCCGGCGTCAAGGACTTCGACAAAGTGCGGGGTCTCCTGCGGGCCTTGAATCGCTGATCCATGTTCATCGACTCCCACTGCCATCTCGCATCGCACCGCTTTTCGAAAGACGAAGTGCCGGGCTTGATCGATCGCGCGCTCGCCGCCGGCATCGACCGCATGGTGACGTTGGCGACATGCCTAGACGATGTGCCTGCGAATCTTGAAATCGCCACGCACCCGGCAGTCCATGCCTGCATCGGCATCCACCCCTGCGATGTGCATCACGCGCCGGACGATGCACCGGAGCAACTTGCCGCATCTGTCGCCGACCCGCGGGTCTGCGCGATCGGCGAGACCGGCCTCGATTATTATCATCCCGCGCCCGAGGGGTGGACCGATGAAAATTTCCGCGAACGCCAGCGCGATTTTCTAGAACACCACTTCCAACTCGCCGCGCGGGCCGGGCTCAATGTAGTCATCCACACGCGCGACGCCATCGGCCGCGAGTCATTTGAGGATGCGCTGGAAATTTACCGTCAGCACCACCGCAGCGTCCGCGCGGTGTTCCATTGCTTCGCTGGATCCTGGGAGGAAGCATCGCGCGTGATCGATCTAGGCGGGCTGGTTTCCTTTGGCGGCGTACTCACTTTCAAGAACGCGCAGGCGATTCGCGACACGCTGCAGCGCTGCCCGGCCGGGGCATTCATGCTCGAAACCGACTCTCCCTACCTCGCGCCCGAACCGCATCGCGGCCAGCGCAACGAGCCGGCTTTCGTGCGTCATGTGGCCGAGAAGACAGCCACGCTGCGCGGTGAATCGCCCGACGAACTTGCGCGTCATACCAACGAAGCCGCCGAACACTTTTTCCGTTTCCGCCCGAAATCTATTTGAATAAACCCGCCGCCTTGTGGCGTTTCAAACTTGTGCGGCATAGCTCCGCACTCAGCTCCAAACACCCGCCAACACCATGATCCCGATCCGCATTCTCACCCCCGCGCTCTTTGCCGCCACGCTCGTTTCCTGTGGTTCGCGCCGCGCCGACATCTACGATACTCCTACGAATTCCTACGCCACCCCGGACCAGGCAGCCACAACGGTCACCGATCCAGCCAGCACGGTTTACGATGCGCCCGCCGCTTACGATCACAGCACGATCAGCCCCGCAGCATCCAACAACGCGCCCGCCGCAACCATTTCTTCTAGCGCGCCTGAGCCGAGCACAGCGATGACTCCGCCACCTCCGCCATCTACCCCATACGGCGCGGCCACCATTCACACCGTCGTGGCAGGCGACACGCTTTCGGGCATCAGCGCGAAGTACAAGATCCCTGCAGCCTCGATCCGCCAGGCCAATCGCATGACCAGTGATGTGGTGGTACTCGGCCGCAAGATGGTCATTCCACCCCGATAAATCCAGCCTCCGCAAGGCACCGAGGTAAACTGGCGCCAGGTGCATTCGAGTGTCTGTCAATGCACCCTCGCGTCGGATCGTGTATCGAAATGGCGATGATCCGCAGTCATCCGAGTCGCATGATTTGCGGATGAATTTTTCATCGATGCAGTGATCACGCGTTGAGGATTTCATTCACTCGATCACTCTGCGTT
>JBIKIK010000149.1:0-4709 GCA_044361655.1 Luteolibacter sp.
GCGAAGCGAGCCCAACTGGCTTGGAGTGCCGCACAGCGGCGCTCAATCCGACAGCCGGCTCCAGCATCGCTGGAGCCAATAGGCTGGGAGGACGAGAACTGAAGGTTCGAAAGCGGTTAGTCGTGTGTCGCGACGATCATTCCAAATCAAATGGTAGGGCGGACCGGCCCGGTCCGCCGAAGCCTGTGTCTAAAAATGGATTGCCAAGTCATCCGCCCCTCACTAGTTTCCGGCCTCCCAAGGGCAGGTGTCAGAGTGGTCGAATGAGCACGCTTGGAAAGCGTGTGTGGCGGTAACGTCACCGAGGGTTCGAATCCCTCCCTGTCCGCCACGACCCCACCCCCGCGCGCGGGGGTGGGGTCGTGGCGTTTTAGGGAGGGTCAAGAACCCCTTCCGGAGCGACGCGGAGGAATAGGGTTTGAAAGCAGTTAGCCGTCCGTGACGGCAATCTGAAAACTGCGAGCACCGCGAGCCATCTTGGCTTGGCCGGAGCGCAGCGCAGGCAATCCCTCCCTGTCCGGAGGAGGAAATCGGTCTTGTCTTGGCCGAGGCATCGCTGACGCAATCCCTCCCTGTCCGCCATTCTTCGCTTCCGTGCCGGAAGCTACGAATGGCAAGCCATTGAGAAATCAGATGAAGCGAATAAGGGTGCTTGCTCCAAGCTCGGTGAACAAGCGACATCGCCAGCGTGGCAACAAGCGCCGATATTATCCCCCCGTACTCATGGATCTTGTTTTCATTCAGGATGACCCCGTCATTCCCTCGTGAATCGAATCAATATTCTTCTGGTCGAAGATCACATGATCGTTCGAGAAGTGCTTCGTCGCCTGCTTGAGAGTGAGGAGGATCTGGCGGTGATTGGAGAAGCCTCAAATGGCCGCGAGGCACTCGCACTTGCCATCGAACTTTCCCCCGATGTGGTGTTGATGGACATCGAGATGCCAAGCGGCAACGGCTTGGAAGCCATCCGCCGTATCCTCAAATTCCTACCCGAGACCAAAATCATTGTTCTCACCGCACACTCCGATGAGGCGCACGCCCAAAACGCTATCCACGCTGGCGCGGCGGGATTTTTACCCAAACAGCATTCCGTGAATGCCTTGCGCCGGGTGGTCCGCAAGGTTCAGCAGGGGCACAATGTGTACATCCCTTCCATTTCGGAAAGTTCCGCCCGATTCCATCTTCAGCACAATGGTGCGGCAATGAAGAACCAAGACACATCAAAGCTAACTTCTCGTGAAATTGAGGTGCTCCAGTATATTGCTGGAGGCAGCTCCAACAAACAAACCGCAGAGGTGCTCGGCATCAGCATCAAAACGGTCGAGAAACATCGCGGACACCTGATGGAAAAACTCGGCATCCACAACACCGCCAGTCTCACCCGCTATGCCATCACGACAGGCATCGTGCATGCTTAAGGCACGCACTTAAACACGGGTAGGGTTTCACCCCATGGCATTAAAAAAATTCGAGAATACACTCGAGAAGTGGTCAATCCACAATTCAACGACATGAAAACAATCAACATACGCACCACAATTCTTATACTGGCCACCGCGCTTTTGGCTTTGATCGGATCAAGTTGTCGTACCGTCAGGGGCTTCGGAGGTGATGTCGGCGCAGTCGGCGGACACATTCAAGACTCCACAAGATAATTAAGTGGTCCCGCAAAACGGAGCCATTAGTTTGTTGAAACTTTAGCTGGTCTGAGAGGGGCAAATCACCCCCAAAATCAGACTGATGAAATGAAAAAGAAGACGCCTCACCGCGTCGGCTGGAAGTGCATGGAATCGCGGCCGATTTGCCAGCCGAGGCCGATCCAGCCTTCGCGGGCAAATTCCTCCATCACCTCGATCGGCATGGTGGTAGCGACGGGCCATGAGGTCTTGAGGCCGTTGTGGTCGGGGTCCAAGTCGATGGCCGCTCCCCACGAATGCTTTGATGGGCGGTTGCCGCCACGCATGGGGCGTGGGTTGTAGCAGCCGGCGTATTTCGCCAAAACTCCCCGATGGGGGCCGTCTGAGATCCGGCGCAGGATCTGGCCGTCCTTGGAGCGTCCCGTTCCAAGTTTTGTGAAGCGAGAGAAGAAGCCGCTTCTTCATCTTCTGTCTCAAAGTCTTCTGTCTCGATCCGGTACGGCACCGATTCTTTTGGAATGGGAAGAGATGTAGAAGAGGTATGGTGGTTAAAAACCACCGCCACGGTGAAGAAGTCGCATGCTCTTCGACTCTGAGACCTTCGACACTCTTTTACTTCGATGTTGCAGAAGAGCACGACAAGAGTGTCGTGCCTCCTTATGAAGAAGTCGTTTCTTCATTCGCGGGTCATGTGCGTTCACACAATGCCTTGTCTCAGTGCTTTGGAGACGGCTTCGGTTTGTGAGCGGACATGGAGTTTGCGGTAGACCGCGCGCAGGTGCATGTCGACGGTGTGCTGCGAGATCGAGAGTTCGTCGGCGATTTCCTTTTTGATGAGTCCGCGCACGAGGTGGTGGAGGACATCTTCTTCGCGCGAGGTGAGCGGGTCGATCGCTTCGACCGGGCCGTAGCGCGAAAAGCCGTCGAGGATCATTTTGGAGATGGGTCCGCTGAGCGCCGAGGTGCCATCGATGACATCGCGGATGCCTTGGATGATGTCGTCGGGGTCGGCGGTTTTGAGAAGGTAGCCGGAGGCGCCGTTGCAGATGGCGCGGTAGACTTTGTCGCGATCGTCGGAAGCGGTGAGCACGAGGATTTTCGAGTTCGGCATGATCTTGCGGATGTCGGGCAAGATATCGAGTCCGCTGCGGCGTGGGAGCCCGAGGTCGAGCAGAAGGAGATCGGGGAAATCGCGTGTGAACTGGAGTTTCTCGAAGAGGTCGGCCGCCGAGTTGAAATTTTGGGTGCATTCCATGTCGGGCTCCGGCTCGATGAGGCGGCGGATTTGTTTGGCGAAGACCTCGTGGTCGTCGACGATCCAGATTTTTGTGGTCTTGGTGGTGGTGTTGGTTTTGGTGGTATCTGCGGTTGCAATCATATGGCGGGTTGTATGTTGAGATGGGAGTGTTTGACGAAGAGTTGGATGCGGGTGCCGTCGTTGTGGTTCGACGCGATGCGGAGCAGGCCGTGAAGGGTGTGGGCGCGGTCCTGGAGTTTGCTGACCGCGGGCGTATGGTTGCTGGTCGCGCCGGGGAGTCCGTTGCCGTTGTCGCGGATCTCGATGGCGAGTTGGTCGTTTTCGTCCCAGACGCGCACCGTTACCTGATCGGCGCGCGAGTGCTTCATGATGTTGTGGAGGGCTTCCTTGAAAAACAGGAAGAGGTGGCGTTTGGCTTCGATTGAGAGGTGTGCGTTGATCTCGCAGGATTGGCATTCGAGGCTGAAGCGCATTTCGCGCAGCAGTCGGTTGGCGGTTTGGCGCATGCGTTCGATCAGATCGCCGACCGAGTCGTTGCTGCGTTCCCACATCCAGACGATGTCGCGCATGGCGAGTGAACATTCGCGTGCGATGCTTTCCATTTCGCTGAGGTCGTGCGCGATTTCCTCGGGCCCCTCGAGGCGGATCAGGTCCTTGCGTGCGCTGCGTGCGATGAGTGAGAGGCTGCCGAGGTTGCTGCCGATGTCGTCATGGAGATCGGCGGCGATGCGTTGGCGGATTTGCTCGACATGTTTTTGTTCCGAGCGCCGGCGTTTGTTGATGCTCGAGATGCTGAGCAAAAGTGCGGCACCGAGGATGGCGGCGCTGGCCCATCCCGAGCCGCGGCTGGCGAGAGATTCAAGTGCATGGCCGGCGATCGAACGATGTGGCTCATTGGCCGCTTCGAGGACAGGCAGGCAGAGCCATGCCATGCCTGCGGCCATGGACAAGTGCGCGCCGAGGCGACGGCGCCAACCGTTGGGGGGATTTTTCATCGGGGGGAGATGAGTTATGCGAGCACCTTGGTAGTGTTTTTAAAAACAATCAACGGATAAGATGAAATTTTTGCAAAATTTCCCACAGGCCATTTTTCTCCGGTTTTTTTTGAACGATTTCATGTTTTTTGGGTCAAATTCACCCGTATTTGATTTTATCACGCACAGGTTTCCGCGATATTTCCCGGTTGTGGTGGTGGAATGCCGCTTGAGGTGGTGGCGAGTTCGGGTGAGATTGTGGCGTTGGCTGCGGCTGTGGCTTCTTGCGCGGCCGAGTTTTGTTTTGTTGAATGGATCGGATCACTTGAATCATGGCGCAATCATCTCCGTCACCGAGAGTTCCGATTCCCGAATCGCTGCATGAGCGGTTGGCGGAGTTTCGTCGGCGCTTGTGGCGATTGAAGGTGATGGAGGCGGTGGTGGCTGGGTTGGTGGGATTGCTTGTGTCGTTCTTATTGGTGCTGGTGTTGGATCGCGCGTGGCCGACGCCGGCGTGGTTGCGTTTGTTGATTTTGATTGGCGGGGTTTCCTTGTTTGCGGTTTTTGCGCCGTACTGGTTGCACCGTTGGGTGTGGGGTCAGCGTCGTGACGCGCAGTTGGCGCGGTTGATTGCGCGGCGATATCCGGGCTTGGGGGATCGCTTGCTGGGTGCGATCGAATTGCAGGAACAGCTTGAGGGTGCGGAGACGCTTTCGCCGCGATTGCGTGAGGCGGCGATGCAGGCGGTATCGGCGGAGGTGGCGGCGCGATCCTTGGATGAGGCCTTGCCGCCATCGAGTCACCTTCGATGGGCGATGGTGGCAGGGGTCTTGGCGGCAT
>JBIKIK010000150.1:0-4670 GCA_044361655.1 Luteolibacter sp.
GAGTGCGGTGCCGACGAGGAATCCATCGATGGCGGCGACGAGGACTTGCCCGCGGAAGAATGAGACGAGGTAGCCGTTGATTTCCTGAAGTGTCTCGACCAGTTCGGTTTTGAATTGGGAATTTTTGAGCGGCACATAGTCATGCCAGTGCTCGCGGATGGATGATGAGTCCTTGAGGAAGAAGAACAGATAGACCGGTACCATGATCATGCCGAGAACGAGGCCGAGAAATCCGAGTATCTTAGTTGAGCCGGCAGAGATCCATTCGCGGCCGGTTTTGATGATCACGCCCTTGTACTCGAAGAGCATGCGGCCAGCGCGGCTTTTTGAAAGTGACTCCATCGCATTTGGTTCGCCGCTGTTTTCCGTGACTGGGTTGCCTTGGTCGTCGACCTCGGTGAGCATCCAGCCGATCGGGTTGTCTTGATGGCGTTGACGCATTTTCACCAACTCCGCTGCCAAGGTGCCGGCAAGACGTTCGTTTTGCTCTTGGTCGCTGCTTGCTTCTGCGGTGATGGTTTTGCTTTCGATGATTGCTTGTTGCTCGGCTGTGGGCTTTGAGAAAGTTTTTTTGAGGAGCCCGCGGCCTTGGTCGACGGCGGGGATCAGTGCGATCACCAGCAATGCGATGGAGGCAAGGATCGCTGCAAAAAGAGTGACGACCGACCAAAGCCTGCTGAGCCCGCGCTTTTGCAAAAGTCGCACCACCGGATCGAGCACATAGGCAACGATACCGGCAACGATCAATGGAATGAGCACTGGCTGAAGGAAGCCAAAGACTTTGCCGATGAGCCAGACGAGGCCGACCATCAGGGCACCGAGGATCATGATCGAGACGCCGGTGGCTGCGTTCCACAGCGTGCGTTGTTGGAATGGGGTGGGTTGGTTCATGACCTCAACGAGGGATGGTTGCGGTACATTCAGGCCGCGCCATCGCTGGCTGTGGCGCTGGTGAGTCCTGCGATTTTATCGAGGATGCCATTGACGAAGCGCTTGGAATCGGTGGTGCCGAATCGCTTGGCGAGTTCGATCGCTTCGTTGATCACGACCTTTGGTGGTGTGGTCGTGTTGAGAAGTTCGTGGGTGGCAAGTCGCAAGATCGCGCGGTCGACCGGATCGATGCGAGCGGGTGAGTAGTTTTCGATCACTGCTCCGAGCTTGTTGTCGATCGCGTCTTTGTGGGCGAGCACCGCGTCGACCCATGAGTCGGTCGTTTGGCGCAGTGAGGCGAGTTCCGATTTAGAGTCGCGTAGTTTCGCGAGGTCGCTTTGTTCGGGGAATTTTTCCGGTTCCTCCACCATGCGAAGGCGGTCGGAAATCCGCTGGAGGCGGCGGATCGATGCGGTGACCGGCTCAAGCTGTCCGCGCAGTGCGGGGAGGAGTCCGGCCTGATCGATAAAGTCGGCGCGGGCCGCGGCGAGGTCGCGGTCGATGCGGAATAGCCGTTGCAGCGCGGGTGCAAACTTTGAGGCGACCGAGGCATCATCATCGTCTTTGGGCAAGTGTTCGAGATGATCAAAGGCCTGGCTCCAATCTGACTCGAGGCGTGAGATGCGGTTGAGGATGGGCGAGAGTTTTTCCGTGGCGGGATTTCCGGCGAGCAGCGGCATGGCTGCGTTGGCGCGCTGTTGGAATTCGACGAGCCGATCTTCGCGACCGCTGGCGAGGTGGTGGATGGCGCGGAAGGTGGCGATGAGCAGTTTACGCAGGTCCGATTCCGAGACAAAGTCCCAGAACGGTTCGCGCAGGGCGGCCGGGTCGGCGCCGCCTTCGAGATCGGCGCAATAGAGAAACTGCACCACTGCCTCGCGGATTTGGCGGGGACTAGGCATATCGTTTTTTGCCGTCGTTCATGAGCGGCATCGAGCGGTCGAGTTCGCGGAATACATCGATCATCGATGCGGCGGCGCGTGCGGCTTCGCGGCCGCGATTGATTTGGGAACCGATGCAGCGGGCGTAGGCTTGTTTTTCATCTTCGACCAAAAGGACTTCGTTGATGATCGGCCGCATGTGTGAGACGGCGAGTTGTTGGAGTGAGTCGGTGACCGAGCGCGCGACGAGGTCGGCGTGGGCGGTGGAGCCGCGGATGATCAGGCCGAGTGCGATGGTGCAGGCGGGCGGATTGCGCTCGAGCACGGAGGCGACCATCACCGGGATTTCAAATGCGCCAGGCACGCGGATCAGATCGACGCGGGCTTGCGGGATGAGTTCTTCGATTTCCTTGAGGGTGTTGTCGACCAACGCGTCCGTGAATTCCTCGTTGTATTTCGAGGCGATGATGCAAATCCGGACTTTTGATCCGATGATCCGCGGTTTGGGAGGCAACGCGTTGGACATGATGCGGGAATGAGTGGAGGTGTCGGGGAAGTCAATCGGACGCCGGATGGATGTCAATACAGGGGTTTGCCGCGGGTGAGGCTGATGGCGATGGCGAACTTGCGGCAAATTTCGCTGAGCCTTAGGTCGGCGCGTATTTGCTCGAGCGTCCATGGCAGGCGGAAGCTCCAGTTATGAGAGTTGGTGCTGCCTGGGGTGTTGATGCGCTCGTCGATGGAGAAAAGTTCGGTGATCATGACTGAGGCGTAGCGCGAGTTTGAATCGAGCAGAGCCTTGATGAGTCGCAGGCGGATGCCTTCGGTGAAGGGTGGGCAGGGGCCGTGGGGCGGCATGGGGATCGAGGCAAACTCCGAGAGGATGCGCAGCGTGTTGTAGGCGCCGTGGGCCTGCCAGCCGGAGTTGTCGTCGGGGTGTTCGTGATGGCGGCGCAGTGCGTGTTGGCATCCTCGCCAGATGCCGTTGACCGGGTCGTGATCGTGGGTCGAGTAGGTGGCGAAGGAATTTTCAGGAAAGCTGTTGCCGGGGGTGGGGTGACCAAACTCGTTGCAATCCCAGTGCGGTATGCGGAAGCCGGTGATGCCGAGGTCGTGGAGGTGTGGGCGCACATAGTCCGGCACCCAGCCGAGGTCCTCGGCAATGATTTCCGCGCCATTGGCGGCCTCGAGGATTGCGCGCAGGCGTACATCGCCATCGGCGCGGTTGGCACCCTTGTTTTCCATCGTGTCGTCGGGACGCAGAAACCAACGGGGCAGCATGCCATGGTTTTTTTCCGCTGCATCGTGGTGGCTTAGCCCAATGAATTCGTGATTTCGTTCGGGCCTCCATGGGAAAGCGTAGATGCGGTAAAATCCGAGGATGTGGTCGAGACGGAAGATGCGGAAAATTTCGGTGAGGCGGCGAACGCGGTTTTTCCACCATGTGAAACCGTTTGCCTGCATGTGGTCCCATCGATAGAGCGGGATGCCCCAGTTCTGACCCCATTGTTGGAAGAACGGATCGCTTTGGCTCATGCCTTCAGGTGGTGAGCCGCCGCACCATTCGAGGTGGAAATCATCGCGATTGAAAAACACATCGCACGAATGCCAGTTCACGCCGATCGGCACATCGCCCATCAGCTTCACGCCGCGCATGTCGGCATGCTTTCGCAAACTGCGCCATTGCCGGAAGCAAAGCCATTGCGTGAAGGTAAAAAATCCTAGGCGATAATCGACAGCCTCGGAGTCGCGGCCGCGCAGTGAATCGACATGCTCGCGTGCTTTTTCCGGCGTGTTGGTGGTGTCGGGCCATTTGTCCCATGTAAGCGACTCGCCGTGAAGTTCCATCAGGAAGCGGAACAGGCAGTAGTCCGCGAGCCAGTCCTGCTCGGCGGATTTGAAGCGCTCAAATTCGTCGTGAAGCACTTGCCCGGCGGTGGCGAATTCTGCCCATGCGAGCTCAAGCAGATTGCGCTTCACGCGGCGCACCGTTGGGTAATCGACGCGCGCGGCCTGACGGGCCACGCCGACCTGGTCGCCGGCCCGGGTGAAATCGCCGGCATCGATCCAGGGGATTTCCGACGCATCAAGGGTCAGGTAAATCGGATCGAGCGCGCAGGAGGAAATCGCGCTGTAAGGGCTTTCGTCGATGCCGTTTTCATTGATCGGCAGAAGTTGAATGAATGTGACGCCGGTCTCCGCGGCCCAGTCGATCCACTCGCGCAGAGCCGCGGTGTCGCCGATGCCAAGGTCTCCTCTGCGTCGCATCGAAAAGACCGGGATGAGGACCCCGGCCTCGCGAATTCCAGCGTGTTGCACGGGGCAAGATTGTCACAGGGAATCGCCGCGTAAATTGCGAATTCGTGCAAGTCGCGCGGATGGGAATTTTTTTCGACCCGTCAAGCCCCGCGATGACGCATGAAATAAGCGTATTCATTCTTTGACAGGGGGGGCGTATTTTGGAAGTGTTTGGTTAGAAACGCACTACGCCGTTTCGGAACCCATAGACACAAAACATATGAAAATGAAATACTGGATCCCCATGATCGCTCTGTTAGGTGCGTCCGCCTCTTGCGATAAGATCAAGCAGAGTGCTAGCGAGAAAGTCAGCTCCGGTGCCGAGCAGGTTGCCGAAGGCGTGAAAGAAGCTGCATCAAATGTTGCCGAAGAAGCGGCGGCTGCCAAAGAGGCCGCGGTCTCCGAGGTGAAAGAAGCTGCGGATGAAGTCAAGGCAGCTGCCGAGAAAACCGCTGAGGCGGTTGAAACCGCCACAGAGGAAGCCAAGGATGCGGCCGGTGAGGCTGCTGACAAAGCGGCTGAGGGCGTTCAAGAAGCCAAGGAAGCGGTCGAAGGCGAGCT
>JBIKIK010000151.1:0-4662 GCA_044361655.1 Luteolibacter sp.
CATTCACTCGATCACTCTGCGTTCGCTGTCGCTTTGTGCGATCATCATGTTTCTTTTTGCATGTGCGATGAAGCTCACTCGTCTCATCACTTCGCGCGCGACAACGAGTTTGTTTTCGATTGATGTGAGATCATCAATGCACGCGCCCTTGTTTTGAATCTACGATCCTCATCGTAATTTCGCGCGCTTGAGGTCGAAATCGGCCTTGTAAACTTTTCTTAAAAATCTGTACATTTTAACTTGACCGATTTCTTAAATGTTGGTTTTATCCCGACTAGCAACAAGGTTGCGAACGCATGGCAAGGTTGTCACACCCATCCAATCTTGAGCTGCAAGCCCTTTCGGTTTTGTGGCACGAAGGACCGTCTACGGTTGCCGCGATCCACGAAACGATGCCCGATGGCAAGGATCGCGCTTACACCACGGTGCTGAGCGTGATGCAGAATCTGGAGCGCAAAAATCTGGTGAAGCGTGCGCGCATCGGCAGGGCGCATGTCTACCAAGCTGCCTACTCACAGGAAGTGATCGTGCAGCGCGCGACCCACGATTTCCTCACCAACGCTTTTGGAGGACGCCTCGGTGAGGCGCTCCTCGCGATACTCTCCGCCGGCACATTAACGCCGGAAGAGAAAACAAACATAGAACGCGAACTCCAACGACACAAAACTATGGCTGCAAAAAAAACAGCGAAGAAAAAGGTCGCGGCTAAGCCCGCGAAGAAGGCCGTGAAGAAAGTTGCCAAGAAAGCTCCGGCTAAAAAGGCAGCCAAAAAAGCGGCTAAAGCCCCCGCCAAGAAAGCAGTGAAGAAGGCTCCGGCCAAGAAAGCTGCCAAGAAAGCGGTGAAGAAGAAAGTCGCCAAAAGCGCCAAAAAGGCTGCTAAAAAGGCGGTGAAAAAGACGGTTGCCAAGAAGGCTCCGGCCAAGAAAGCCGCCAAAAAGGCAGCTAAGAAGGCCCCAGCCAAAAAGGCCGCCAAGAAAGCAGTGAAGAAGGCTCCGGCCAAGAAGGCTGCTAAGAAGAAAGCCGCCAAGAAGGCTGCGAAGAAGAAATAATCCAATCGTCCAATCGAATCGCCGGAGTGGGCGTGCCTGATGGGCGGCCACCCGCGATTCAGGGATGACGATTTGTCAACGGCGGGAGATCTTCGGATCTCCCGCCTCTTTTTTTGGGCGCCGCAAGTGATGTCATTTCAATGAGGCCGGCATTTGTGATGCCATCACCGATAAAAGAGGTTGCCAACGCCGCGAGGCTGGTCATACATTCCCCGCCCCGACGGCAAACCAAGCGCGGTTAGCTCAGTGGTAGAGCACCTCCCTGACACGGAGGGGGTCACTGGTTCGAACCCAGTATCGCGCACCATCCGTCCACTCCTTTAGGCAAGGACCTTTGTCCCAAAGTTTGCCCCGTCCGCCGACCATGGTTTTCCTTGTCGCCCGCATCTGCCTGCGGTTATTTTGGCATTGAACATCCATTCATGCCCGTGACCCGCAGCACCGTTGATGCCAGCGATCCGCCGACTTCGGAGGAGCTCGATGCCTTGCTGCGTTTGCTTGATGATGACACGCCCGAAGTGCGTGAACGGGTGGCGCAGCGCTTGGCTTTGTACGGGGGTGACTTGAGCGACTGGCTTGCCTCGGCTCCGCGCCAACTTTCGTCCAAGGAAAAATCCGTGCTCAGCCGATCGCTGGGTGTCGCGCGCCGCGAAACGCTTGAGCGCGAGTGGTCGGTGCCAAGCGGTGGTGCGGCAGCGCTGACCGAGGATTGGGAGACGCTGGAATCGATGCTGCGGCTGATCTCCGATTTCTTGCACGACGGCATCACGATGCGGCAGTCGCTTTCCGATGCGCTTGATTTGTTGGTCGAGGAGGCATGGGAGCATCCGGTCGTATCGGCCTGCGAACTAGGAGGATTTCTTTTCGGCAACGAACGCTTCGTCTTCGAGGATGAGGCGGAAGCGGAGCCGTCGAACTGCGATCTCGCGTGGGTGCTGGCTGAGGGCCGATCCCACTCGCTCGGTCTCTGCATGATTTTTTTACTCATTGGCCAACGCATGGAATTCGATGTCGAGATCGTCGATTACCCCGGGCGTTTTCTCTGCCGCATTCATGAGGAGGGTCACCCTTTGATCGTCGATTGCGTGGATGGCGGCCAACTTCACTTGCAGTCTGCCTTGCTTGCTGATGGCGAAATCACGCGCGAAGGTCGCGAGCGTTTGCGGGGAAGCGTTGCTCCCGGAAGTCTGCTGTGCCTTTGGCTCGATGAACTCACCGAGGCGCTCTGCCGCGTGGGGCGCGACGAGGATGCCGGGCTCATCCAGCGCCTGCGCGACACGCTGGGTTGATCGATGCTGCGATATGCCGCTAGTCGACGCATGGAAAAATCGCGAAGTTTTCGGTTTCCACTCATCCGTGTAATTATGCAAAGTGCCTGTGTTCCCTGATGTGAAAGGGCACAGATCATCCAACTCAACAGAGCCATGTCCACCGATCCCTTGCTTGAACTGCTCCGCCGCAAAGCCCGTTTCACTCATCAGGAACTGGCCGATTTGCTTTCACTCGACAAAGAGGCGGTGGCCAAGCGCGTGGCATCGTGGGAAAAGGACGGCACGATTCTTGGATACCATGCGGTGATCGATCCCGAGTCGGCCGGCGACACGGCGGTGTCGGCATTCATCGAGGTGAAGGTCACACCCGAGCGCGGTGGTGGTTTCGATCGCCTTGCCATGCGCATTGCGCGCTTCGATCAGGTGGTTTCGTGCTACCTGGCAAGTGGTGGCTACGATCTGATGGTGGTCGTCGAGGGCAATGACCTCCGCGATGTTGCCAGTTTCGTTTCTGAAAAACTGAGCTCGCTCGAAGGTGTGCTTTCGACTGCAACGCATTTCCGTCTCAAGACCTACAAGGAAAACGGATTCATGTTTGAGCGCGACACGAGCCCGGAGCGTCTTGCAGTCGCGCCTTGATCATTTGTTTGAGCTGATCGCCTCGCGAATGGCGGTCGCGATGCGTGCCGTTTCCAATTCGTTCTGGCAACGCAGATCGAGCGGGCACTTTGCCAGTAGGCAGGGCGCGCATTCGACATGGTGACGCAACACCGTGTGGCGTTTGCCAAGCGGGCGTTTCCAGTGGGGATCATTCGGTCCAAAAAGCACAATGCAGGTCGCACCAAAGTGCGACGCTAGGTGCGGCATGGATCCATCGGCGCCGATAAAGAACCGATGATTCGCAAACAACGAAAATGCTTCATGCGCAGCTGCAATGTCTTTGCATTCGATCGCATCGCCCAATGCCTCCGCCATTCGCGAAGCCAGTTGCCGTCCAGTGTTGGTGCGGATCAACAGAAGTTTTTTGCCAGCATCGATGAGGTCTCGTGCGATCGCCAACCATCGCTCCAGCGGCCATTCATGACTGCTGCCAAAGTCGGAGTCCGGGCACAGCAAAATTTGCTCGCGGTGTGATGCGGCTGGCGGACCCAGTGGTGTGAAAAATTCCGGCAGATAAGTTTCCACGCCCATTTGCATGGTGATCTGAAGATAAAATCGCACGCGATGATCCGTCGCCGCTTCGTCGATAGTGATCGCTTGCGTGAGGATTTTTTTCAGTGGCTTGATCGCTGGTCCGATGCGATTGCCAATCTTAGCAAGGCGCGCGGCATCGGCCGCAGGGGAGGCCTCCCAGATCAATGCGCTATGAAAATTTTTCACTACAAGGTCAGCAACGATTAATTTTGCCTTGGCATTGGGCGCATGCGTCATGACCTCGAGCCTCGGAATACTTCGCCAGAATTCGCGCATCTCCTCGGCACAGAGAACAAGCGGATCAAGCCCGGTAGCAATCAAGGCCCTCACTGATGGCACCGAAAAACACGCCTCATCCCAGCGAGCGGGAGAGATGACGAGCAATGGGCCTTGGTGATCGGGCATGAGGTGGGGATTTAAATGGAATCATCGTCTTCCCATGCAGGCGCGGCTTCTGCGATCGCTTCGGCCAGCACATCAAGGGTGCCATGTTCGCTGCACCAGCGCTCGATGTAGGGCATGTCGAGTTTTTTCAAGCCTTGCACGGCGATTACGGCTACGGTGTCGTCAAAGTCTTTCGACCGTTTCGCCCCCTTGCACCATCGAAGCTTTTGCACAATCACATCCTCTGGGGTTGGAAGCCAAGCATCCTGCGACAAGAAGGTAAGTTTGTTTCTACGGGCAAATCGGCTTTGGTCGTGAGGATCGTCGCTAAGCTCGAAAAGTTCGATGGTGAATGGGATGGTGGGAATCGTGATGATCTGGCGCCATGTGCCTGTCACCATCTCGAAACTAACTTGCGGATCTATTTTGAAAGATTCTGGAAAAACGGCAAACAACTTTTCCCTTTCCGCAGCCACAATACGCAAAACAATATCCGCATCTTTTGTGGCACGAGGTACTCCGTAGCGGTTTGAGGAAAACGAGCCCACGACCATGTATTCCAACCCGAGTCGGTTGAATGCCTCTAAAAGAAATATGACTGCTTCTTCACCGTTTTTCATGGGCTCATACGCATGGAGCGATCCAGTTTGGCAAGTCGGGCCAGCCGTTTGAGCAAGAGATGGTGAATTTCATCTTCCTTCGCATCGGGCTCCTCATCCCTGAGTCCCTCTTTCATGCGCTCGCATACTCCGGCGAAAAGCCGG
>JBIKIK010000152.1:0-4654 GCA_044361655.1 Luteolibacter sp.
CCGGCACCGGTCTGCTCGTCGCCGGAGAGGCCGAGGTCCTTGACAGCGGCGTGAGCGCGGATGAGCGCGGTACCACCACCGGCGACGATGCCTTCTTCCACGGCCGCACGGGTCGCGTGAAGTGCGTCTTCGACGCGAGCCTTCTTCTCCTTCATTTCGGTTTCGGTTGCAGCGCCGACATTGATGACAGCCACACCGCCGGCGAGTTTGGCGAGGCGCTCCTGGAGCTTCTCGCGATCATAGTCGCTGGTGGTTTCCTCGATCTGCTTGCGGATCTGGTTGACGCGGCCGGTGATTGCTTCGGAGGTGCCGCCGCCTTCAACGATGACGGTGTTTTCCTTGCTGATGTTGACGCGCTTGGCTTGGCCGAGGTCGCTGAGTTCGACCGACTCGAGCTTGATGCCGAGGTCTTCGGTGATCACGCGGCCACCGGTGAGGATGGCGATGTCTTCGAGCATGGCCTTGCGGCGATCGCCAAAGCCTGGGGCCTTGACGGCGGCGATGTTGAGGATGCCGCGCAGCTTGTTGACCACGAGGGTGGCGAGGGCTTCGCCTTCGACATCTTCGGCGATGATGAGGAGCGGCTTGCCGGTCTTGGCAACCTTCTCAAGCAGCGGAAGCATGTCCTTGAGCGAGGAGATCTTCTTCTCGTTGATGAGGATGTAGGCGCTCTCGAGCAGGGCTTCCATGCTCTCTGGGTTGGTCACGAAGTAAGGGCTGAGGTAGCCTTTGTCGAACTGCATGCCTTCCACCACATCGAGGGTGGTTTCGATGCCTTTCGCTTCCTCGACGGTGATCGTGCCGTCCTTGCCGACCTTGTCCATCGCCTCGGCGATGATGCTACCGATTTCCTTGTCGGAGTTTGCCGAGATCGAGGCGACCTGGGCGATTTCCTTCGCGTCTGAAACCTTCTTCGAGAGCTTCTTGAGCTCGGCGACGATGGCCTCGGTGGCCTTCATGATGCCGCGCTGAAGCGAGATCGGGTTGGCACCGGCGGTGACATTGCGGAGGCCTTCCTTGTAGATCGCCTCGGCAAGTACGGTAGCCGTAGTAGTTCCATCGCCCGCGATGTCGGAGGTCTTGCTGGAAACTTCACGGATGAGTTGTGCGCCCATGTTTTCATAGGGGCACTCGAGCTCGATTTCCTTGGCAACGGAGACACCGTCCTTGGTGATGGTCGGCGATCCGAACTTCTTGTCGAGGATCACATTGCGACCGGCAGGTCCGAGTGTCGCCTTGACGGCGCGTGCGAGTTTTTCCACGCCGCGGAGCAAAGCCTGGCGGGCGGTTTCGTCGAATTGCAGTTGTTTGGCCATGATTGTGTAATGGTTAAAAGTTAGTGGTTGCTAGTTAGTGGTTGCAGATGCGGTCTTTCGCAAAGGCCGGAGTCAGAGGGAGATGCCCTTTAACTTCCAACCTCTAACGAATAACCGTGGCCTTTAGGCCACGATTCCAAGGATATCGGATTCGTTGATGATGAGGACTTCCTGTCCGTCGACTTTTACTTCGGTGCCACCGTATTTCGAGATGAGCACCTTGTCGCCGACCTTGACGGTGAATTCGATGGTCTTGCCATCTTCATCCTTGCCGCCGGTGCCGAGGCTGAGCACTTCGGCTTCTTGGGGTTTTTCCTTTGCGGTGTCGGGAAGAACGATGCCGCCGGCGGTAACGGCGTCGGCTTCGATGCGCTTCACGAGTACGCGTTGTCCGAGTGGTTTGATGTTTGCCATATGTTGTTGTCTGTTTGTTGTTTTGTTGGTGAGAGAAATGTGGCGGCGATTATTGGTCGCCGGGTTTTTTGATGTGATTTACGGCGACCGGTGATCGCCGCTACGGATCAATCGACGACTTCAGCGTCGACGACTTTGCCTTTGGCCTGCTTCGGTTCGTTGGATGCGGTTTCGGCGGGCTCGACATCGGGCGCGGCACCGGCGGCTCCGGCCTGCGCTTGTTGGGCGGCCTGATAAAGTGCCTGAAGCGAGTTTTCGAGTTCGCTGGAGGCGCTGTTGATCTTTTCGACATCGTCGCTGGCGATCGCGTCCTTCACGGCTTGGATCTTGCCTTCGAGCATCGACTTCAATTCTGCCGGTGCTTGGTCGCCGAGTTCGCCGAGTTGTTTTTCGACCGAGAAAATCAGGTTGTCGGCCTTGTTCTTCGCATCGACTTTCTCAACGCGTTTGCGGTCTTCTTCGGCGTGCGATTCGGCATCGCGTTTGGCTTTTTCGATTTCGTCCTGCGAAAGACCGGAGGAACCTTGGATCGAAATTTTCTGTTCCTTGCCCGACTGCTTGTCCTTGGCCGAGACATGCAGGATGCCGTTGGCGTCGATGTCGAAGGTTACTTCGATTTGCGGCTCGCCGCGGCGGGCAGGGGTGATGCCATCGAGCTTGAAGTTGCCGAGCAATTTGTTGTCGGAGAACATCGGGCGCTCGCCTTGGCAGATGCGGATGTCGACAGCCGGCTGATTGTCGGAAGCGGTCGAGAAAATCTGCGACTTCTTCGCCGGGATGGTCGTGTTGCGTTCGATCATCGCCGTGGCGCGCGAGCCTTCCGTTTCGATCGAAAGCGTGAGCGGCGTGACATCGAGCAGCAGCACATCCTTCACATCGCCGCGCAGCACGCCGCCTTGGATCGATGCGCCGATGGCGACGACCTCGTCGGGGTTCACGCCTTGGTGCGGTGTTTGACCTGCGAGCTCGCGGGCGGTCTCAACCACCTTCGGCATGCGGGTCATGCCGCCGACGAGCACCAGCTCGTTGATGTCGGAAGCTTTGACGCCGGCTTCCTCGAGGCAATCGCGCACAGGCTTCTTGGTACGCTCGAAGAGGGAGTCGGTGAGTTGCTCGAGCTTCGCGCGAGTGAGCGAAAGCTGGATGTGTTTCGGCCCGGTGGCATCGGCCGTGATGAAGGGCAGGCTGATGTCGTACGACTGCGTCGATGAAAGAGCGATCTTCGCTTTTTCCGCTTCTTCCTTGATGCGTTGCAGCGCGTCCGGCTGACCCGAGAGGTCGATGCCTTGATCCTTCTTGAACTCGCCGACGATCCATTGGATCAGCGTGTTGTCCCAGTCGTCACCGCCGAGTTGCGTGTCGCCATCGGTGGCGAGCACTTCGAACACGCCATCGCCGATCTCGAGCACCGAGATGTCGAAGGTGCCACCGCCAAGGTCATAGACGGCGATTTTTTCGTCGGACTTTTTATCGAGGCCGTAGGCGAGTGCTGCGGCGGTCGGCTCGTTGATGATGCGCAGCACTTCGAGTCCGGCGATTTCACCGGCGGCCTTGGTGGCATTGCGTTGCGAGTCGTTGAAATAAGCGGGCACGGTGATCACCGCTTGCTTGATCGATTCACCGAGTTTCGATTCCGCGTCGGCCTTCAGTTTGCCGAGGACCATCGCGGCGATTTCTTGCGGGGAAAAAGTTTTCGTTTCGCCGGCGACCTCGACTGCGATGTGCGCGTCACCATTCGCGGCGGCCACGATCTTGTAGGGCATGCGCTTGTCGGCTTCGGTCAGCTCGGCGAACTTGCGGCCGATCAGACGCTTGGCGGAGAAGATCGTGTTCTTCGGGTTGGTCACGGCCTGGCGCTTGGCGGCCTGGCCGACGAGGCGTTCGCCGCTCTTGGAAAAGGCGACGACCGATGGGGTGGTGCGTGCACCTTCCGAGTTTTCAAGCACCGTCGGCTCTCCGCCTTCCATGACGGCCATGCAGGAGTTGGTGGTACCGAGGTCGATTCCGAGGATTTTGGACATGAGGTTGTTTTCCTTTCAAATTTGCCCGTTCGGGCGTTTTGGTTCGTGCCAGCTTTCGCATCCCTCGTGCCAGCATCGGTAGATTTTTCGTAAATTATTGATTTTAAATGACTTAAAAGTTATTTCCATCTGTTAGAGATTTGCTGTAGTCACTCTATAGCGACAAAATGACGCATTTTTTTGCGCGCCAAAGTGTCGCAGCGTCACGAAATGCGCGGCAGAAATTTTCCGACCTTGAAAGATGGTGAATTCCCTTTCTAGGGTCCGTTCAGGGGTTATGCGCGTTCAAGCATCGAGATGGATTCCACGGGGTGAGCCGTTCCAGGCGGACGGCGACGCGTCCTCGGGTGGATTTCCGGCCGTGCTCGAGCATTTGGTGCGTCAGCGGGGCCTGCCGGAAGGGGTCGACCTCGAGGGCTACCTGCGGCCGCGGCTGCGAGATTTGGCCGATCCGTTTCTGATCCCTGACATGCGGCCGGCGGTCGAACGGATCCTGCAGGCCGTGGATCGCGGGGAAAAAATCTGCATTTACGGCGACTACGATGTCGACGGCGTTTCCTCGATCACCCTCATGCGACGGATCCTGATGGCCTATGGCTTGCAGCCGCGGCATTTCATTCCGAGGCGTGGGCCGGAAGGTTATGGCCTGAGCGATGCGGCGATCGCACGCTGCATGGCCGAGGGGCCGAAGCCGGATTTGCTGATCACCGTCGACTGCGGAACGGTCTCGATTCCGCAATGCGCGGCGCTGCGTGCTGCGGGGGTCGATGTGGTGATTGTCGATCATCATGAGCCGCTGCTCGACGGGCGGCCGGATTGCTGCGCGTTGGTCAACCCGAAGTGCGGCACGGAATTCACCTACCTCTGCGCGGCCGGCGTGGTGTTCAAGCTGGGTCATGCCCT
>JBIKIK010000236.1:0-4615 GCA_044361655.1 Luteolibacter sp.
GGGATTTCGAAATTACTCTGCTTGCCGGTGAAGTTGGGGATTTCGCCTTTGGCGGCTTTGGCGTAGAGGCCTTTCACATCGCGTTGTTCGCAGGTTTCGTAGCTGGCTTTGATGAAGACCTCGAAGAGGTCGGTGCCGAGAATGTCGCGGGCGATTTGGCGGAGTTCGGCGCGCGGGGTGATGGCGGAGACGAAGGTGATGATGCCATGGTGGGCGAGAATTTTTGCCGTCTCGGCGATGCGGCGAATGTTTTCCGCGCGGTCTTCGTCGCTGAATCCGAGGTTGGCGTTGAGTCCGGTGCGGAGGTTGTCGCCATCGAGGATGATGGTGAAGCGGCCTTGCTCGTGGAGCTGGCGTTCGACGGCGTTGGCGATGGTGGACTTGCCGGAGCCGGAGAGGCCGTAGAGCCAGATCACGCTGCCGCGTTGTTTGAGGAGGCGTTCTTTGTCCTCGCGTTTGAGGAAGCGGTGGAATTCGGGATGGATGTGGGACATGGGTTTAAGATTCAAGAGTCAAGAATCAAGAGTCCAGATGATGAGGAAGAAGAGGCTTCTTCAGGTGGCGCGAAGGTCGCTAAGGAACGCGGAGGGAGAAGAGGTCAGGGGTCAATGGGGAAGAGGAAGAAGAAGAGAAATGTTGGATTTTAAATTTTGAATGAAGATAAAGATGAAAATGAAGAATCGGCTTTTTTACGATCCACAATCTATGACCTGCAATCTACAAGCCTTCTTCTCTGCGTTTCTTGGCGACCTTTGCGGCTTGGCGGTGAATCATTTTTGATGAGTCGGCGCTGCGGGGCCGCATCGCCCTACCGGGTGGAAAAATGGAGCAGGATGCTCCATGGACGGCCTGGATCAAGATGATCCAGCTACGGTGAAGAGGTGGGCGGGCTGCCCTTGCTACCCTTTGAACAAGCGGCTGATCATTCGCGCGGACCTTTGGGACAAAGGTCCCTGCCTAAGAAGAAGCGGCTTCTTTGTCTTCCCTAATAACGAATCACTAATAACCCATAACTCTTCTCACGCTCCTTTGCCGATGCTGAAGGCTTTGAAGCCGTGGGCTTTGAGGGCGGAGGTGGGGAGGATGGCGCGGCCGTCGAAGACGAAGGCAGGTTTGAGCATCAGGTCGTGGATGCGTTGGAGGTCGAGAGTTTTGAATTCGTCCCACTCGGTGAGGGTGGCGAGGGCGTGGGCGTCTTTGGCGGCGGCGTAGGGATCGGCAGCGATCTCGACATTGAAGTCGATGATGTCCTGCGGGACGCCGACTTCGAGGAGGTCGCGTTGGATGGTCTCCTTGGGCACGCGTGGGTCGTAGATCACGACATGGGCGTTTTCGGCGACGAGGTCGCGGACGATGTTTATGGCCGCCGATTCGCGGGTGTCGTTGGTGTCTTTTTTGAAGGCGAAGCCGAGGATGGCGATACGTTTGCCGGAGACCGTGTTGAAGAGCGTGCGGACGATTTTTTCGACGAAGCGAGATTTTTGCCAATCGTTCATCGTGACCACCGAGCGCCAGTAAGCGGCGGCTTCCGGGAGGCCGAAGGATTCGCAGAGGTAGACGAGGTTGAGGATGTCCTTTTGAAAGCAGGATCCGCCGAAGCCGACGGAGGACTTGAGGAACTTGGGTCCGATGCGTGAGTCGGCACCGATGGCGCGCGCGACTTCATCGACA
Organism: Luteolibacter sp.; assembly: GCA_044361655.1. Classification (GTDB taxonomy): domain Bacteria; phylum Verrucomicrobiota; class Verrucomicrobiia; order Verrucomicrobiales; family Akkermansiaceae; genus Luteolibacter. Next base: position 1,672 of record JBIKIK010000236.1, read on the forward strand.
TCGGCGCCGGTGGCTTCGCAGAGGGCGGAGATCGAGTTGATCGATGAAATGCGCTGGGCGAGAAAGGCGTTGGCGACGAGCTTTGAAAGTTCGGAGGACCAGAGGTTGGTGGTGATGATTTTTTCGCGTGGGACCCAGTTGGCGTAGACCGAGACGAGCGCCTCGAGTGCGGCTTGTCCTTCGGGGTTTTGTTCGCCGCCGATGAGGATGCGGTCGGGGTTTTCCATGTCCGCGACGGCGGTGCCTTCGGCGAGGAACTCGGGATTGGAGAGGACTTGGAAGGTGGCCTCCTTGCACGAGTTTGCGGCTAGGATCGTCTGGATTGCGGTCGCTGTTTTGACCGGGATGGTCGACTTCTCGACGATGATTTTGTTGCCCTCGGAGACCTCGGCGATGAGGCGTGCGGCGGACTCGATGTAGCGGAGGTCGGCCGCGCGTCCGGCGCCGATGCCGTAGGATTTCGTGGGAGTTCCGACGCAGACGAAGATCAGGTCGGCTGCGGCGATTGCGGGCTTGATGTCGGTGGTGAAGTGGAGGTTCTTGCCGCGTGCGGACTCGACCACTTCCTGGAGGCCGGGTTCATAGACGGGCAGGTCGCTTGTGTTCCATGCATCGATGCGTGCCTGATTGAAGTCGCAGACTGTGACTTGGATGTGAGGGCACTTGGCGGCGATCATGGCCATGGTGGGGCCGCCGACATAACCGGCGCCGAGGCAGCAGATGGATTTGATGGGCATGGGGAAGAGGAGTTTACCGCAAAGGCGCAAAGGTCGCCAAGGGACGCGGAGGAAGAAGAGTTAGAGGTTATTGGGGGAGAGGAAGAGGGGGAAGAGTTAGAAGTTATTTGTTATTGGTGATTGGGGAAGAGAAAGAAGAAGTGGCTTTTTCTTTCTCCCACCTGAAACTGAATGCTTGAACCTTGAAACTTTTTCCTTCGTTTCGAATTTAAGATTTAGGATTTTGTTTGATTTGGCATGGCGGTTGGAAACCGCCGCCACGGTTGAAGCCGCTTTTTCATCTTGAGTCTTGAATCTTGCCGTCTTGGGTCTTCGACACCGCATCGCGGAGGAGGTGATAGAGGAAGAGGGAGTTGTATGTAAAGTAGCGTTTGAAGAGTCGGCGGGGTTCCATGGCGAGGCGGTAGGCCCATTCCATGCCGATTTTTTGGATGAATGGCGGGGATTGTTTTACTTCGCCGGCGTGGAAGGCGAAGGCGGCGCCGATGCCGAAGTAGACCCCGGGTGGGAGTTGATCCTTGTGGCGCGCGATCCAGTGTTCCTGTTTCGGGCAACCAAGGCCGACCCAGATGAGGTTGGCGCCGCTGGTCCGGATTTTTTCGCAGACTTTGGCGAACTCGCCGGCCGGCCATTCGCCGAAGGGGGGCGAGTAGGATCCGGCGATGATCGTATTGGGAAAGCGATCGGCGAATGAGGCGGTTAGCTTGTCGAGGGTCGATTGCTTGCCGCCGAAGAGAAAGTGGCGGAACTCGGAACGACCTTGGGTGGCTTTGAGTGTTTCGAGCATCAGCGTCGGGCCATAGACGCGGTCGGGGATTTTTTCTGAATCGGAGAGTTGAGCATTCACGGCCCAGACGAGCGGCATGCCGTCGGGGCAGATCAAGTCGAAGCGTGCCATGCTCGCGCCGAAATCCGGGTCATGGCGCGAGAGTGCCGCGACATGGGTGTTGGCGGCTTCGACGGCGTAAGCGCGGTCGGCTTTGGCGGCGTGCTCGAGGATCCATGAGACCGCGCCTGCGTAATCGGTGGCCGCGACAGGGAGGCCGATGACGGGGAGGCGCTGCAAGGGGGGGCTGGGTAAAAGCTGAAAGGAAGAGTCCGAAGCGCTAAATCCTAAGCATGAAATTCGAAACGAAGAGGAAGAAGATGAAGAGGCGGCTTTAGCAAGAACTGCGTGTCTTCCTGTCCGCTTGAATGCCTGCGGCGAAAAATCGGCGCTGCGGGCCGCATCGCCCTACCGGGTGGTTTTTTCTTTCCTCTGCTTGAAACTGAACACTTGAATTTTGAAACTCTTCTCTGTTTCGGATTTCGATCTCCTATTCCTTGGCGACGGAGACGTGGTGGCCGTGGGATTTGAGGAGGGCATGTTGGCGGGCGGTGTCGAGGTCGGCGGCGACCATTTCGGCGCACATTTCCTCGACGGTGATTTCGGGAACCCAGCCGAGTTTGGCTTTCGCTTTGGTGGGATCGCCGAGGAGGGTTTCGACTTCGGCGGGGCGGAAGTAGCGGGGGTCGACTTTGACGATCACATCGCCGGGTTTGAGGGCGGGCGCTTTGGCGGGGTCGGTGACTTTGGTGACGGTGGCGATTTCATCGACGCCGGCGCCGGAGAATTCGACTTCGATGCCGGCTTCGCGGGCTGACATGCGGACGAAGTCGCGGACCGAGATTTGTTTGCCGGTGGCGATGACGAAGTCTTCGGGGTGGTCCTGTTGGAGCATCATCCACTGCATGCGGACATAGTCTTTTGCGTGGCCCCAGTCGCGGAGTGAATCCATGTTGCCGAGGAAGAGGCAGGGTTCGAGGCCTTGGGCGATGTTGGCGATGCCGCGGGTGATTTTGCGGGTGACGAAAGTTTCGCCGCGGCGCGGGGACTCGTGGTTGAAGAGGATGCCGTTGCAGGCGTAGATGCCGTAGGACTCGCGGTAGTTTACGGTGATCCAATAGGCATAGAGTTTGGCGACCGCGTAGGGTGAGCGCGGGTAGAAGGGAGTGGTTTCCTTTTGCGGGATTTCCTGGACGAGGCCGTAGAGTTCGGAGGTTGAGGCTTGGTAGAAACGGGTTTTCTTTTCGAGGCCGAGGAAGCGGATTGCTTCGAGCAGGCGCAGGGTGCCCATCGCATCGACATCGGCGGTGTATTCGGGCGCTTCGAAGGAAACCGCGACATGGGATTGGGCGCCGAGGTTGTAGACTTCGTCGGGTTGAAT
>JBIKIK010000153.1:0-4523 GCA_044361655.1 Luteolibacter sp.
GGTGGCTCGCGGTGCTCGCTTGATGTGATGGGTCGCTAAAGCTCCCGCTGCTTTCAAACCCGACTCGCTTTGCTCGTCAGGGTTCTTGCCCCTCCCGGAAACGCCACGACCCCACCCCCGCAAGCGGAGGTGGGGTCGTGGCGGAACGGGAGGGATTCGAACCCTCGGTAACATTTCTGCTACGTTCCCTTAGCAAGGGAGTGCTTTCGACCACTCAGCCACCGTTCCTGTGCGCGGGTCGGGTTGTTTGAATCACAGGGCTGGCGGTTCGTCAACCTCTGCGGTGGAAATTGGTGAAGATTCGTCGTCTGCGGATGAGATGGGAGCCTCGCTTGCGGCCGGATCGATGGACTCGGCTTCTGCCGTTGAGTCGTCGTTGGATTCCTCACCTGTCGCCAGGGTGGCTGCTTTGTTTTTCGACTTCTTCTTTTTGCGCTTGGGCTTGTCGGAAGCGTCGGTGCTGGCAGGTGCGGTTTTATCGATGACTTCTTGGACGACCAGCGTGTCGTTGGTGAAGAGCAGGATGTGGCCTTGGTGAAGGAGCCAGAAGAGGTCGGCGGCAAATTCCGCGGGCGGGGCATTGCCACCTTCGGGCAGGACCGCTTCCCAGAGTCCGGCAAGTTTAGCAGGGGTGTTTGAGCGGATCCACTCGACCATGATGGCGGGACGCGCGGCGAGGACCGCATCCTTTGGGAGCGGGCTCGGGCGGGCGGGGCCGGTGTAGAGTTTGCCTTTGCGTTTGAAGATCGGGAGGTGCTCGGCCTCGATCGCGCGGCAGATCACCGGGATGAGGCAGGCGGGATTTTCGCGGGCATGGATGCCGGCGAGTTTGAGTGAAAGCGCAAGCGAGGGAGACAGTAGTTGGTTGGAAATCGTGGCGGGGATTTCGATTTTCCGAAGGGCCTCGTAGGCGTCGTCGAAATGGCGTGCGGCGAGAGCGCGTTCGGCATCGGCCTGGTTTTCGATCCATGCATCATCGCCATCGCCTTTGATGCGCCAGCGGGTTTTTTTCTTCATCGATTCGAGCCAAGCGTTGACCACTTCCTCACCGCGTTCGGTGCGGACTTTGGCGGCGTAGGCCTCGAAGGCCATGTTGGGGAAGCGCTCGCGATGGACGCGGCGGAGATTGGATTGGTAGGCGTGGAAGTTTGGCGGGCCGAGCAATTCGCCCGAGAGTCCGCAGCGGGCGATGGATTGGAAATGGCCGCTTGGTGGATCGACCTCGACGGTTTCCTCATCGACAAACTGTTGGCGCAGATCGAAGTTCCAGAGATGGCGAACCGCTTCCTCGCGTGTGACAAACAGAGAGTCGTCGAGCTTCCCGTGATAGAGTGGCGGGCGTGCTTCATCGATCTCGATGATCGCGCGACAGCGACTGCGTTCGGCGATGATGATTTTTGCGACATCAAAGAGCGGGTAAACGCGTGCGACTTGATGGACTTCCTTGCCGATGAGTCGTACCGCTTCGGGGTCGGGGATGATGGTGACTCGGGCGCCGGCGGCGGGGGTGACGATGGCCTCGCGTGGTGCGTGGTCGCGTGAGAATCGTGATTTGCCGCGGTCGCCTCGATCGTCACGGCGCTCGCGAAATTCGCGGCGTTCGCGCGGCGCGTCATCGCCTTCGTGGCGTGAGTCGTGCTTGCGCTCCTTTTTGGCATGCGATTTTGCCGGCTCCGCGGCATCGCGTGCCCACGAAGGGCCCAGCGCGAAACTCGACAGCAGTCCGGTGAGTGATTTATTATCGGGATTGCTCACAGCGCGAATTGTAGATGAAGGATTGGGAAATGACAAACATCCCGTTGTGTCAATTTGCAGGCCTTGGATGGGCATTCAAAATACCGATCACGCGGCGTGTCGCGCCCTGGTGCGTGGATAAAATTTGAATCGCGCGTGTGCTGATTTCTTGCGCTTCGTGCGGATCGAGAGCGCGGCGGATGGCGGCGACGAGTTGTGCGTGATCGTTTGCTCTGATGCAGGCATCGGCGCCGACGAGTCGTCCGGCAAGCGGCTCGAAGTTTTCCATGTGTGGGCCAAAGATCACCGGACGCTTGGCAAGAATTGCCTCGGCAGGATTTTGCCCGCCTTCGGAGAGAAAACTTTTGCCGATGATCACCGCATCGGCGTGTGCGGTCCAGTCGCACAGTTCGCCGGTGGTATCGATGAGAAACACGGTGGATGTTTCATCGGGCTTTTGCGCGGCGTCGAATTGCGAACGGGCGCTGACCGTGAATCCGGCGGCTTCCAAATCCTTGGTGGCGTTGTGGCGGCGTTCCGCATGGCGCGGTGCGATCACGGGCAGCGCATGTGGTGTAGCTTCGCGAATGGCATTGGCGATCCATGCGTCTTCGCCGGCGTGAGTGCTGGCGGCGAGAACGATCGGACGAGAACGGCCGAAGGCATCAAGCATGTCTTGAAATACCGGTCTGCGTGCGGGGGCGGGTCCGCTGCCGGGATCGAACTTGATGCTGCCGGTGAGGTGGATCGCATCTGCTGCGACACCGAGTTCGCGCCAGATCGATTCGTCTTCCGCTTCCTGAATCGCGACCGCGTCGAGACATGAAACAAAGGGTCGCAGCCAATTTGCGAAGCGGCGGTAGCGGCGGGTTGAGCGTGGTGACATGCGGGCATTCACCAGCGAAACGGGGATCGAGCGCTTGCGGCATGCAAGCAGCAGGTGTGGCCAGAGCTCGCCTTCGATCAGCACGATGCGCGACGGCTCGAAGCGGTCGAGGTAACGCGTGATCATCGATGCGAAATCCAATGGCGAGTATGCGATGCGGACTTGTGCGATGGCGGCATTGTTGGCGACTGCGTGACCGGTGGCGGTGCCGGTGGCGAGCACGAATTGTTGATGCGGATTTTCGGCAAGCCATTCGCGGATGAGTTTGAGGGCGATGATCGTTTCGCCGACGCTGATCGCGTGGATATGGGTGGCACCGCATGGTTCCATTTCGGCATTGCGGCGATAGAGCGCGATGCGTTCACCAAGGGGTGTGTTGAGTCCGCCGCGGCGCAGCATTTTCACGATCCATGCAGGGAAGGCCGCGATGAAAAGACATGGCAGCGTCACGCGGTAAAGCAGCAGCGCGAGGAATTTCCGCATGGTGTGAAAGTGTTTAGGCGTTTGCCGGGTGCGCGTAAAGCAGGACCGCGCTGCCGCCGTACTCGCGGCGGTCGATGAGGCTCAGCGCGGCACCATCGGGCGATGGTTGATGGGCGGAAATTTCCGCGACAAAGCATCCGTCGGGAGCCAGGCGTGATGCGATGAGCCCGCTTGCGAGCAGGTCGCCGATGTGGTCCTTGTCGCCGTGGTGTTGCCAGTAGGGCGGATCGGCAAATATCAGGTCATAGCTTGTCATGTCGCGTTTGAGAAACCCTTGCACATCGGACTTCACGACCCGTCCACCGGTCAGTTTGGTTTTTTCGAGATTTTGTTGGATGACGGCGTTGGCTTGGCGGTGTTCGTCGACAAAGGTGCAGGTGCTTGCGCCGCGGCTGAGAGCTTCGAGGCCGATCGCGCCGGAGCCGGCGAAGAGGTCGAGCACGCGTGATTCATCGACCCGATCGCCGAGGATCGAGAAAATCGCTTGGCGCACGAAGTCGGTGGTGGGTCGAGCCACCGCTTGCGGAACCTTGATCGCGAGGCGGCCCGCCTTGCCGGCGATGATTCTCATCGTGGGTTTGGAATGTGGTGAACGCCGAGCTTAGCGTTTCGCTTCGCCTTTTTCTTTGGCGGCAGGTTTTTTTGGTGCCTCGGTTTTTTTCGGTGGCTCGGAAGATTTGTTCGGCGCTTCGGTTTTTTTCGGCTCCGGTGATTTTTCGGTGCTCGCCGGTTTGGCGGATTTTTCCGCGGCGGGTGTTGCGGCCGGTGGCGCGGATGATTTGATGGGGAAACGGATCACAAGGCTACGGTCGAGCAGGCGCGTGCCTTCGGTCGAGACTTCCTGTGCGCGATAGACGAGCAATCCGAAGGGCTTGTTGGTGAAGCGGCCAACGGCGATGTTTTCCTTGGTTTTTCCGAGTCCGGTATCTTCTTCCAATTTCCATTCGCGGCCGGTCCATTCGCCGAGGATGCTTGATGCCTCGGCCTTGATGTCCTCGATGCGCTTGAGGTCACCATTCGGCGAGCGGAAGACATCCTGCTTCGGGATGAAGCGCAGGGTGGAGATCGCGCTGGCCTCGCCGGTTGCGGTGATCGTCCAGCTATTGCCTGATGAGGGGCGCAGCACGAGGGTCACATCTTCCATCGCTTTGAACTCGCGCTTGCTCCAGAGCGTGAGGTATTCGGCGTATTCCTGTTGGCTGAGGCCGAGTCGTTCGTCGAAGGGCAGCGGGATGCCAGGCTTGGTCTTGGCGGAAAATTCGCGAAACCACTTCGGGTCCTTGCGCGCGGCGGCCTCGACCTTGGCGACAAACTTGTCGATCTCGCGCGGTGGGATGACCATGCCGATCTGGCCGCGCTTTGGCGCGTTGGGTTCGAGCAGTCCTTTGAACGCCTCGGGCAATTCGGCGGCGGATGCGTG
>JBIKIK010000154.1:0-4483 GCA_044361655.1 Luteolibacter sp.
GACCTCGGCGCGTGCTTGCGCAACTGATCGAGCATCTCGACGGTCTTCTCGAGCGAAAGCTTCGACTTGATGCCAAGGAAATTGGTTTTGATCTGACCCTCGGCCGCACTTTGCGCCATGTTCACCTGGCGGTTGAGCACGCTGGTGTACATGTCACTGCCGGGATAGCGCTCAAGAAATTTGCCGTAGGCTTTGAAGGCTCCGAGGATGTCACCTTTTTCCTCAAGCAACTGCGCATGACGATATCGCGCCATCGCTCCCGACTTGGCAAAAGGATACTCGGTAGCAGTCTTGTCATAATACTTGATCGCGCGGCGGCGATTGCCCGCATCATCGGCCTGCTTGGCCTTCTGATAAATTTCCTCGCCCTTTGCCGCAGCCGCCCGCGTGTCGCCAGCGAGAAGCGGCGCGTCGGCATCATTGCCGCAGGAAACCACGAAGAACGAAAACCCCGTCAACCAAAGTGCTGTACGCCAATTCATTGCTGCGAGCATAAGCGCCCGAAAGGACTCGGAAAGTCCAAAAAATTTACACACAGGAAATTCATTTCCCAAGCTCTACCGAGCGCCGGGTTGCCGCGGTCACCGCTTCGATCAGCGCCGACCTCAGCCCGTGCTTTTCGAGCTCGGCCAGACCGGCGATGGTCGTGCCGCCGGGCGAAGTGACCATGTCCTTGAGCACGGCCGGATGCTCGCCGGTTTCGAGCACCATCGCGGCCGCACCCCAAACAGTCTGCGCCGCTAGGCGGATCGCATCGGCACGCGCCAAGCCAGCCTTCACGCCGCCATCCGCGAGCGCGTCGATGAACAAATACACATAGGCCGGGCCACTGCCCGAAAGGCCCGTCACGGCATCCATCAGCCGCTCGGGCACCTCGACGGCCAAACCAACCGAGCCCAGAATCCCCTTCGCGGTCGCGCTGTCCTTTTCCTGAGCGAGCTGACCCATGCAAAAACCCGAGGCCCCCTTGCCCACCGCCGCAGGCGTGTTGGGCATCGCGCGCACGATCCGCGCGCGGCCATCCGCCGCTTGCTCCAAGGCGGCAAGTTTGACACCTGCTGCAATCGAAATGACCAGCGCTGGTGCCTTCGACACGGCAACCAAATGCCCAAGCGCCGCACAGGCGTCCTGCGGTTTGGTGCAAAGCAAAACCACATCGCAAGCCGCCAAGGCGGAAATTTCCTCCGCCACCTGCGCGCCGGTCGCAGCCGCAAATTGATCCCGCGCGACCTTGATCGGATCAATGCCGATGACATCCGCCGCGGCCACCACTTCGGAGCGAATCGCTCCAGCCACAAATGCCGTGCCCATCTTGCCGCAACCAATGACGCCGAGTTTCATGCCGCGAGACTAGCGCCACCACCCGTGATCGCGCCAGCATCATTTTGATTGGTGAAATGCCAAAAATAGTTTCATCATGAGGCATGAAGTCACTCCCGCTACGCGCGCTTGGAGCCTTGATCTGCCTCGCCCCCTTTGCCAGCGGTGAGAAAATTCCGGAGATCGGCCAAGCCATTCCCGACGCGGTGATGCAACTGCCCGCACCCACCAGCAGCGGTGTGCCCACAGGGATCACCTTGGCCATTGCCACCGCCAGCGAGTCGGCCCAAACGCACGTGAACATGGGCCTCAACCACCTTCACTTCGGATGGGAATTCGAAGCCGCCCGCCACTTCGCGGCCGCGATGCGCGAAGACCCGAATTGCCTGCTCGCCCACTGGGGCATGGTCATGGCCCTGCTCGAAGGCGCACCCGAAACCATCGCCAACCGCAACGCCGCTGCGGAACGCATGGTCTCGCTCATCGAGGCCAACGCCGGCAGCCCTCTCGAACGCGATTACAGCTACGCCCTTCTCAAACAACTCACCGATGGCCCGGAAGCCGCCGCCAATGCATTTCGCAAGGTCGCCGGCCATTTCCCCAACGACATGCACTCGGGCGTGCTCGTCGCGCTCTTCACTCGCGGCGGCTACGATGTTTCCGGCGAGGCAACGCCCGATCAGGAGAACTCCGAAAAGATGCTGCTCGATTGGATCCAAAAATTGCCAGGCAACCCGGTGCCAATCAACGCGCTGCTTACGATCCGTGCCGAAGCACCCGATCTATCAAAGTCACTGCTCTACGCCCGCGAGCTCTGCATCGCGCACCCGGATTACCCGCCCTTCCAACACCTGCTCGGCCACTGCGAATGGCGCTGCGGCAACCACCGCGAAGCACTCAATGCATTTTCAAAATCCGCCGCACTGTTTGAAAAATGGATGAGCGAAAACAAAATCTCAGCAGCCGATTGCCCGGAATGGCTCGACGCCCAATGCTACCGCATCGTCACACTCAATTCGATGGGCCGACGACAGGAGGCCTTCGACGCGGCAGTCCAACTCAGCGAAACCCAAATGCCCGCCGAACGAAAAAATTCTCCCGGCGCGCGCGTGCTGTGGTGGGAAATCAAAACCCTGCCCGCACGCCTTGCTCTCGACGCAGGCACACTGCCGCAATCAACGCCGAGCGAAAAACTCTTACCCACCGCCGATGCCGCAAAAGATTTGGTAAAGCATTCGCTCGCTCACTGGTGGATCAATGGCCTGCGCCTCGCACTCGAAGCACAGCGTGAGATCCACGCGAACCGACTCGACGCGGCTCGCAACACCATCAACGCCCTCAGCCAGCACGGCGAAATGATGGCCGCCAGCCAAAAACTCGCCACCCAATCGGCCGAACGCTCGGAATGGAACCGCGCCTTCCGCGCCCTCGAAATGATCACCGCCAACGCCCGTGGTCAACTCGCGCTCGCCGGATCCGAAGAAAACCGCAACATCGCCTACAACTGGTTCAGTGCCGCCGCCGATAGACAAACAGCCAGCCCGATGATGAAGGCACCGCTCGTGCTCACGCCCATGGCCGGGCAGATCGGCGAATACTTCATGACCATCAACCAAGCGCCCGAAGCCATCGAGGCCTTCGAAAAAGCCCTCAAGGCATTCCCCAACGACTCAAGGCTCATCGAAAGACTCACCACCGCCCGCGAATCGATAAGCAAGACCGCCACACCCGCCAGCGATCAAGCCAAGCAACCGGACCGCTGAATAGACAAAGTGAATGGTAGGGCGACGCGGCCTCGCGGCGCCGATTCATACGGCAGGGACCTTTGTCCCAAAAGGTCCGTTGTAGAATGCAGGGTTATCGAATGATCGACTTCTTCAAGGGAGCGCGGGCATCTTGCCAGCTTTGGCGCCTGCGGCGGCGCTGCGGGCCGCATCGCCCAACCGTACCTGTACTATCCGACAGACAAATTGATTTCGTTTGTTTTCAGCGAAACGCAGAGAAGCGGAGCACACGGAGGAAAGCGCGGAGTTTTGTAAGCATGGATAGGCCCCGGTGAAGATCACTAAAATTTCTCTCCGCGAAGTCCTCTGCGCTCACGGCGTCTCAGCGTTTCGATTTTGTTTACCGGCAATCACGGGCGGGCCGCCGTGCCCCTCTTTTGAAGCGTATATCCCCTAGACAAATTGATTTCGTGTTGTTTCCTGCCTTTCGTGGTTCCTTCTTCGAAATCCGGGCTGAATCAGGCCCGCCCATTTCCGCTGAACTTGAAACTTGGAAAAAGCAGCAGGATCGCGGCAACCTAGGGCCATGCAGCAATCCGACATCGATGTCCGCCATGTCGCCAATCTCGCGCGACTCGAACTCAACGACGACGAGGTCGCGGTCTTCCAACCGCAACTCGAGGCGATCATCGAACGCGCCCGCTCACTGATGCAACTCGATGTCTCCAACATCGAGCCCACCGCCCATCCGTCTCCCGTCTTCGGCCGCATGCGCAACGACGAACCGCACGAAAGCCTGCCACCCGCCGCCGTCCTGCAAAACGCACCTGACCAAGCCCAAAGCCAAATCCGCGTGCCCAAGGTCGTGACCGATGCCTGATCGCTCCCACCGCCGCCTCATCCTTTTCCCCACGCATTCATGACGCTCTCCACGCTCCGCCAAAAATTTCTCGCTGGCGAAACCACTCCCGAAGCTGCCCTGCGCGATCTCGCAAACGACATCGCCACCCGCGACAAACAAACCGGCGCCTATCTCTCGCACGATCTCGAGTCAGCACTCGCCGAGGCCTCGAAGGCGGACCTCACATTGCCACTCGGCGGCATCCCGATCGGCATCAAGGACAACATCAATGTGCTCGGCCAACCCTGCACCTGCGGATCAAAGTTCCTCGCCGAAAATTACCTCTCGCCCTACGACGCGACCGTCATCCGCAAACTCCGCGCCGCCGGTGCGATTCCTTTCGGCCGCCTCAACATGGACGAATTCGCCATGGGCTCGGCGACGGAAAATTCCGCGCTTCAAACGACCCGCAACCCCCACGACCATTCCCGCATTCCAGGCGGTTCTTCCGGCGGATCCGCCGCAGCAGTCGCCGATCGCACCGCCATCGCCACCCTCGGTTCCGACACCGGTGGCTCAATCCGCCAACCGGCTTCGC
>JBIKIK010000155.1:0-4457 GCA_044361655.1 Luteolibacter sp.
TGAAATCAAAAGCCGCGGCAAAACTCCGATCGTTACCGGTGGCTCGGGTTTGTATTTGAAGTTTCTGACGCACGGCCCCGCGCCCTTGCCGAGCGGCGATGAAAAACTCCGCGCCGAACTCGACACGCGTTCACTCGACGAACTCGTCGCGCAACTGCGCGCGCTCGATCCGCTCGAAGCATCGCGCACCGACCTGCAAAATCGCCGCTATGTCGAACGCGCGCTCGAGGTCTGCCTCATTACCGGGGAAAGAATTTCCAAGCTCCGCGACCAGTGGGAACAAAAGACCCACGAGGTGTCGCAGCATTTGCGCGGCATCGTCATCCAACGCAGTCGCGCCGACCTTCACCAACGCATCGCCGCAAGAACCCGCGCGATGCTCGAGGGCGACGCGATCGAGGAGGTTGCGGCGCTCGGTACGATTTCGGAAAATTGTTCCAAGGCGATCGGCATTCGCGAGATTTGCGCGCTCATTGCCGGTGAGATTGATCGCGCAACCTGCGAGGAGTTGATCAATGCCGCGACGCGCCAGTACGCCAAGCGTCAGGAAACATGGTTCCGCCGCGAGACATGGCTCACGCCGGTCGAGGCGTGAGCGCGGCCCGCGAAACTTGGTGCTTGCGGCAATCATCATGCAGGCGAAATTCACCGCGTGATCATTGAGGCCGATGCCGCCGCCGAACGACTCGACGCATTTCTTGCCAGCCGTTTGCCGGACCTCTCGCGCTCGCGCATCCAGGCGCTCATTCGCGAACAGTACATCATCGTCAATGATGAGCCCGCCAAGCCGCGCGATGCGGTGAAGCCCGGCGACCGCATTGCCATCGCGCTGCCCGAAGCCGTGCCACTCGATGCCGCGCCGCAGGACATCCCGCTCGACATCCTTTACGAAGACGACGACCTGCTCGTGCTCAACAAGGAACCGGGCATGGTCGTGCATCCTGCGCCGGGGAACCCCGATGGCACTTTGGTCAATGCCCTGCTCCACCACTGCCGCGGGAAACTTTCCGGCATCGGCGGAGTGGAGCGACCGGGTATTGTCCATCGCCTCGACAAGGACACCTCCGGTTGTCTCGTTGTTGCAAAATCCGATCCCGCGCACCAATCGCTCGTCACGCAATTTTCCGAGCGCAGCACGATGGAAAAAATCTATCTCGCCGTTACCCAAGGCGTGCCCGCACCCGCCAAGGACACGATCTTCACCCACATCGGCCGCCACCCGGTGAACCGCCAGAAAATGGCGGTGGTCAACCCTCCGGGCGGCAAGGCGGCGATCACCGATTACGAAATCCTCACCACCGATACCGCCACCCGCACATCCCTCGTGCTCTGCCACCTGCACACCGGTCGCACCCACCAGATCCGCGTGCACCTCCACCACAAGGGCACGCCGCTGGTCGGCGATCCGATCTACGGCAAACCTAGTAGAAACTCCGCGCTGCCCGATCGCCTGATGCTTCACGCATGGAAGCTTTCCTTTGAGCATCCACTCACCCGCAAGCGGCTGTCATTTGAAGCGCCGATCCCGCAGGAGTTCGAAGCATGGACGACGACGGCCGGGCTTTGACTCATCATTCCCCGCGTTCGACAATTTCGCCGCCGCTTGGATGCCGGCGGCTGGCCTACGCCTGGCCTTGGAGGTTTTTTACGGGATAAAAAATTATTTAGGAAAGCCGGATCATTTAGGGTTAACTACTAAATATGCCGTAGTTTTTGGATTGACCCTACCATATGCGCGATCAATATCGCGGCTGCATGCGTTGCGTCCAATGTGCGTCCCAAAAAGACAAGGTGCTCGATTCCCGATCATCGAAGGACGGCACCACGATTCGCCGCCGCCGCGAATGCCTGCAATGCGGCTACCGCTACACGACCTACGAGCAGATCGAGCGCACCGAGCTGCGGGTCGTGAAAAAGGACGGCACGCGCGAGGCCCTCAATCGCGAGAAGCTCATGAGCGGCTTGATCAAGGCCTGCGAAAAACGCCCGGTGCCGATGGACCGCCTCGACCGCGCGGTCGAAGAAATCCTCACCGACCTCCACAAGGATCACACCAGCGAAGTGCCATCCGCCAACATTGGCGCGAAGGTCATGGACAAGCTCCACCAGATCGATCCGGTCGCCTATGTCCGCTATGTTTCGGTGTACCGCCAGTTCAACGATGTGAACGAGTTCATCCAAGAAATCCAATCCCTCTCGCGCCGCGCCGCACGCGACCCCTTCCAACGCCGACTTTTCAAAGACTGAACCCAAACCCTCAGCCTACGCCGTGATCGCTTTCATCGCCAACCGCCCCGCCCTGCAAATCGGCCGCCATCAGGTTTTCGACTACGACACCTCCTGCCTAGAAGAAGCCCTTCGACGCGCCGCCCGCGCTGCCGACCAAGAAGACTTTCCTTTCGTCAACGACATCCACAGCGGCATCGTGAAATACCTCGAAACGAAATGCACGCTGCGCCTGCTCACGCTCAACGAGCTCTACGAGCGCATGCGCAAGATGCTCATGAAGATCGGCTGCGTGAAAATCGCTGGCGAGCTCAAGCCGCTCGCACCACCCCTCACGCTATCGCTCGTCGAATCCGCCAACGAGGCGGGCAACGGATTTGAGCTCGCGTTTTTCGAGAGGCTCCGTGCAGAGATCGGCGAACTGCGCGAGGCCGGCGCGGAAAAAATTCTCTTCACCGGGCTGCGCGAAAGCTCGCTGATCCTTCAAGGCTCAACCAAGTGGAACAAGCACTGCGAGCGAATGCTCGGCGAAATGGATGCCTTCCTGCGCAAGTGCGGATGCGACCCGCTCGAGGATGGCGAGCAAACCGCACGCGGCCCGCAGGCTCAGAGCGTCTTGCCGTAGACCTCGACCTCGATGTAGTGGTTCATCTCGTCGGAGGTATTGCCTTGGCTGTGGAGGCGCACATAACGACCCTTCGCGCCCTTGGCATCGACGAGCATGCCGAAGCGTGATTCGACATAAGGACTGTCCGAACCTTTGCCGAGCTTCGAGGAATCGTCGTAATCATTGTTGTAAATGGTGCTCACGCCGGTTTTGAACTCCGCATCATCGGAAACCTGGATGACCACATCATTGTAAGCGCGCTTCTGCGAATGAAAGTGCCAGACCCAGACTGCGGCGACTTCGGCGCTTTGGCCGAGATCGATCTGCACCCACTGCGTGCCGGAGGACAGCTCAACATAGTAGCCCTCGCCAGCCTGCTTGTCGCCATCGGTGACCATTGAAAGCTCGCCGATGAGCGGGCTTTCCTCGCTGCCAGTGACAGGCTTGCCCTGGGAAATCAGCGTGGTGCCCTCGGGCACGAGAAGTTCGGGCGCCTTGGCCGGGGCCTGCACGAGATTCGGTACATCCATTGGCTTGGGCGTGCCTTCGATCAACTCCGGCGGAAGCTCGGTGCTCAATGGCACGCCGCTGGTGGGAGCAGATGACGCACCGGCATCGGTGGAGGCTTGCGACGGCTTCTTGCCGCATGCGGTGAGAGCCAATGCGGCGACGGTGAAAACGATGCTGGCGATATGTTGTTTTTTCATGATCAGACGGAAAGATGTTCGGCGGTGAAATTGATCGGTTGGCGGCTCAATGCCGAGGGGTTGACCCAATAAATCGGCGCTTCGCTTTCAAAGGCGTGACGCGCGTCGCAGTTGAGTGCCGCCTTGCCGTGCACGGCATCGAAGAAATTTTCGAGGTGCGGTTGGTGAGGCGGCTTTGAGAGATCGCCGGGCAAAGCGTAGGCCTCGGGCGCCGCCGATTCGTAGGATGCGATCGCATCAGAGCTCTGCGCCTTCGGCGCCGCGGTCTGGCGTTTGAGAAACCCGCGTGACACAAGACCATCCCACGATGGCGCGCTCGATTCGCGATAGATGTTGGTGAATGCCGAGCGCTCGGAGATGTGAATCGTCGCCTCGGTGCCCATGAAGCTTTCATAATACCCACCGCCGGCGCTGGTGGTCGTGAGCACCTGATAAAACGCGCGCACTCCGCCTTGCGGCGTTTCGTAATCAAAGATCGTCATCACATTGTCGAAGTGCTCGCGCGTCTTGAAATAATCATTGCCACCCGAAGCGAAAACCGACTTGGGCGGCACGCCGAGAAACCAATTGAAAATGTCGATCTGATGCGCGCCAAGGTCGGAGATCGGCCCGCCCGAAAGATCGCGATAAGTGCGCCAGTTCATGAACTGGTGCATGTCCTTGAATCCGTAGCGCGCGAGGACCTCCGGCTTGATCGCCAACTTCGGATTGTAGCCGATGTCTTGCGATGAGGAAACCGCGCGGTTCCACTGACCGTTGATGTTGACGATCTGGCCGCAGATGCGATTGCCCTTGATGAGTTGCTCGAGCGTGAAAAGGTAGCGCGGATTGCTGCGGCGCTGATGACCGATCTGGCAAAGCTTACCGCTTTTTTCCGCCGCCCGGACCATCGCGCGCGCGCCATCAATGGTGTTGGA
>JBIKIK010000156.1:0-4436 GCA_044361655.1 Luteolibacter sp.
CCTCAGCTTCAGCTACGGTTCCTCCGAGGCGCTCAAAAACATCACGCTCGATCTCGACCGCAACGCGGTCACCGCGTTCATCGGCCCCTCAGGCTGCGGCAAGTCGACTCTACTGCGCTGCATCAATCGCATGAACGACGAAATCGTCGGCGCGCGCGTCACCGCCGGCAAAATCCTCGTCGAGGACATCGAGATCCACGACCCGTCGGTCGATGTGGTGAAGCTTCGCCGCGATGTCGGCATGGTATTCCAAAAATCAAATCCCTTCCCACGCAGCATTTTCGAAAATGTCGCCTTCGGCCTGCGCATGCGCGGGATCCGCAACAAGGCGGTGATCGAGCAATCAGTCGAGGAGAGCCTCCGCGCCGCAGCGCTGTGGGACGAAGTGAAGGACCGCCTTAACGAATCCGCGCTCGGCCTCTCCGGCGGTCAGCAGCAACGCCTCTGCATCGCCCGCACCATCGCAGTGAAGCCGCTCGTCGTGCTGATGGATGAACCCTGCAGCGCGCTCGACCCGATCGCCACCGCGAAGGTCGAAGAACTGATCTGGAGCCTCAAGAAAGATTACACCTTCGTCGTGGTGACCCACAACATGCACCAGGCCTCGCGCGTTTCCGAGAAGACGGCATTTTTCTACATGGGCGAAATGATCGAGTTTGGCGAAACGACCAAGATGTTCACCAACCCGGCCGTCAAGCGCACCGAGGATTACATCAGCGGCCGCTTCGGTTGATCCATCGCCGCGCGCCAACTCACAGCGTGATCTGCGCGCCAAGCTCGACGACGCGACCGGGCGGAAGCTGGAAGTAGGCGGTGGCCGGCGATGCGTTGCGCGCCATGGCGGCAAAGAGCGTGAGCCGCACACGGTCGATGAGCGTGGCATTCTTGCCGACGCCGTAGCCTTCGCTGCCGAGGAAGTAAGTCGCTTTGCCGGGTTGGAAGCGCACATGCTCGGGCAGCAAGTCCTTGAGCGCCATCGGCACATCGGGAGTTTCGGCAAAACCAAATTTCAGAATCACGCGATGCACGCCTTCGCCGAGCTCCTGATGCTCGAGCATCTCCTCGCGGCTGGCGCGCGGTTGATCAAGCGTCATCACATGCAGCAGGATCACGCGCTCATGTAGCACCTGGTTGTGCTTGAGGTTGTGAAGCAAGGCATTCGGCACCTGCGCGCCCTTGCCGCTCATGTAAATCGCCGTGCCGGAAACACGGTGGATGCTTCCCTTTTCCAGATCCTGCAACAAATTTTCAACCGGCAGAGCGTCACGCGAAATGCGCGCGTAGAGCCGCGCACGGCCCCACATCCAAATCATCATCAACGACATGATGCCGCCGCCCACGACTAGCGGCACCCAGCCGCCATGCACAATCTTTAGCGAATTGGCGACAAGGAAGGCCCCATCAACCGTTAGGAAGACACCGGTCATCAGCCCGGCCTTGAGTGCCGACCATCTCCATTCCGTGCGCGCGGCAGAGTACAAGAGAATCGACGTGATCGCCATCGTCAGCGCGATCGCAATGCCGTAAGCGCCCGCCAACGCGGAGGAAGTTTGAAACTCGACGACCAACAAAATGCAGGATGCCGCGAGCAGCCAGTTCACCGCCGGCACATAAACCTGACCGATCGAATGCTCGGAAGTGTATCGCACGCGAAAGCGCGGCAAACAACCCAGTTGGATCGCCTGCGTGGTGAGCGAAAACGCACCGGAAATTAATGCCTGACTCGCCACAATCGCCGCCGCCGTCGCAAGCAGGGTCAGCGGAAAACGCAACGACTCGGGAGCCAGCAGGAAAAACGGATTGCGAATCGCCGAGGGGTCTGCCGTCAGCAGCGCGGCCTGACCGAGGTAATTGAGCGCAAGCGCTGGCAAAACCAGTGAAAACCAACCGACACGAATCGGCTTCGTGCCGAAATGCCCGAGGTCCGCATACAAGGCCTCACCACCGGTCAATGCAAGAAACACGGCGGCAAGCAAAGGAAGGGCATGCCTCCACTCCTGAACCAAAAACCGAACACCTTCGTACGGGCTCAAAGCCACCAGCACCTGCGGGTTTTTCAACACTGCTGACGCTCCAAGAATGGCAAGCGTAAGAAACCATGTCACCACCACCGGCCCAAAAAGTTTGCCCACATGGCCGGTGCCAAATTGCTGGATCGCAAACAAGCCACCAAGAATCACCACCGCCAATGGCACCGCCCAATGCGAAAGCATCGGCGCGCTCACTGCCAGACCTTCCACCGCACTGAGCACCGAGATCGCCGGAGTGAGCATGCCATCGGCGTAAATCAACGCCGCACCGGCCAAGCCCAAAAGCATGATCTTTCGCGGATCCCTGCCACCCAGACTTTTCACCGCGCCACGGATCAATGCCGACAAGGCAAGAATCCCGCCCTCGCCGCGGTTGTCAAATTTCAGGACGATAAATAGATATTTCACCGTCACTACCAACAGCAGCGACCAAACAATCAGCGACGCGGCACCTGTCAGATTGCGCGGGTCGACGGCCACACCGTGCATGCCGTGGAAGCATTCACGAAACGCATAGAGCGGGCTGGTTCCGATGTCGCCGTAGACGACGCCGAGCGCCGCAAGGGTGGTCACGGCAAGGCGGGGCGATTGACCCGATTGGGTTGGTGAGGATGCAGTCATGGGAAATGAACAGGCTTGTCAGCGCGCCCTTCAAAGCACCTCGGCACCCGATCTGCCAGCAGAAAACCGCTTTCTGCGGCCCCATCACATTTTCAAGGTGCCTTCAGTGACGCCGAGTTTCTCGATCGCTTCGACCTGCTCGAGCAGATCGATGGCCCCAGCCCGGCCTGCGAGCAGGTCCTGATACGCACGTATCGTTTTCGTCGCGGTAGCCTCGTCCTCATCAAGCAACTCGACGCGAAACTTCGAAAGCCCAGTCGAGCGGAGTTCATCAAAAAACCTCGCGCCTGTCTGCGCGCGGCCGTTGAAGAGCGTGTTGCGACAGCCGACATCAGCCTGCAGGCGGTGCAACTGGCCGACGCGATCGCGCAAGTGCACGACGTGCTTTTCGCAAGGTCGCCCGCAGTCCTTGTAGGTCGTGCCGCTGCTCAAAAAAGTACAAAACACACAGTGCTCCATATGAAACATCGGCATGTGCTGGTGGAGTGATAGCTCAAACCACTGCGAAGGCGCGGTATCGAGCAGATCCAGCACCTGGCCGATGTTGAGATCGTAGGACACCGTCATGAAATCCAGATCCGCGCCTTCCATCAGCACGCGTGCGGTCAGGGGATTGGAGACATTGAGCGAGAAATCACCGACCTTGATGAAATTATTACGATGTTTATAGTAATTCAGCGCCGAGAGGTTGCGCAGCAAGGCGCCATCGGGCGCGGCATTCTCGACGAGCTTGAGGTAGCCAATTTCGCCGGGCTTGAGAATGCGCGGCGTGGCGAGCAGGATTTTGGCATCGGGCCTGCCGCCCGAATTTCTGAAAAGCGACACCGCGTCCTTGTAACGGCGCGGGTCTTCGAAATCGCAATAGGCCAGCTCTACACCACAGGCGATCGCGGCATCGAGCTGGGCAAAGTTGCGGCAAAGCACCGACAGGCGGGCGGTGGCGCCATTGTTTTGCGAATTGGCGGGCATCAAATCCTCGCGGCTGGCACGGATCAACGCCCGCGAAGGTTTTTCCGTGCCCACATCGAGCTTCGCCACGAGATCGCGACGCAGTTGGTTGAGCGCCGAGAGCGGGAAATGGCAGTCACCTTCAAGCTGGTTGTCGAGCGCCGCCAACTCAAAGGGCGTGTCGCCCAAACGCCCAAGCTGCGCCGCCAGCGTTTCGGCATCGAGCGCGCGCTTCGCGGCCGGCTGCAATGCGAGTTCACTGCGCACGCGGATGTCGCCACAACGCAGCTCAAGCGCATCGCCCGGCTTGCCACACACCTGCAGCTCGAGCGGAATTTTTTTCTCAAGCGGACGCGTGTTCTGCCAAAATTTCCTCAACTCGGATTCAAGCTTCGGATCCGAGGTCTTGTACACCGTGTGACCAGGATGGATGCGCTCGAAGTTGATGCCGCTGTAAGTTCGATGAAAAATGATGCGGCCATTTTCCATTTTCCAAATGCGCGCGCCTTGCTCGAGGTCGCGGTTTTCACCGGCATCAAAGACCACGCCATCGCCGGCCGCCAGCGGCACGCCGGTGGTGTTCGTGAGCTTGATCCACCCCTCGCCACATTCGGCGATCTCGCCAAGAAGCGGTCCGCGTTTTTTCCCGAAGCGGCCATGCGTGAGGTAAGGATGATTCGTCCCCGCGAGCCAGCCGGTCGAGAGTCCGCGAGAAAATGTCATTTCGAGCGCGTAGCGGTCGTGATCGGTGACCTCTGGCGCGGCATCGGCCATCGCCGCATCGAGCGCCTTGCGATAGACCCGCGTGACCGCCGCGACATACTCGGGCGACTTGAG
>JBIKIK010000016.1:0-14748 GCA_044361655.1 Luteolibacter sp.
ACCATGCCTACCCACCATGCCTACCCACCATGCCTACCCACCATGCCTACCCACCATGCCTACACCACTACGCCTACACCGCCACCACTAGCGACATTTTGCTCAACATCCCAAAATTGTTGCATACGGCTTGGTTCATCGACCGAATGAGTTGGTGCGGTTCGAGGATTTGCTTGATCCTCTCGCGATGTGCAGCAAGTTGCAAATATGCCAATGAATGACACCCGCATTCCATCTCAAGGCCTCGTACAGGCCACCCATCTGGTTTACGCGTTGCATGCGGTGAGCCTCGTACTTGGAGCCTTTGGTGCCGCCACGGTTATCGGCAGCTTCCTGTTCGGGTGGCCATCGATCGTTGCGGTCATAATCAATTATGTGAAGCGCTCCGAAGCACGCGGCACATGGCTTGAGCCACACTTCAAGTGGCAGATCCAGACCTTTTGGTGCTCTCTCCTATGGGCCTGCCTAGTCGGCATGGTGTCACTCGTACTCATGATCGTACTAGTCGGCTTCGCCACATGGGTCATCGGATTTCTCATTCTCGCAATCTGGGCGATCTATCGCATCGCCCGAGGTTGGCTGGCACTCAACGAAGGCAAGCCGCCGCTGCCGGAAATGAAGTAAGCGTATTCCATCGGCCGCGCGGTACTGACACGCGACAAATAAAATCATTCCTCTTCCGCACCCACTTCCTCTTCGTCCTCCGGCCTCTGGAGTTTGCGGAAGTGAATCTGCCCGACGCGGCGTCCATCCGTGCTGGTGACGCGCGCCTCGTAGCCGAGGATCTCGACGGTCTCGCCCACTTCAGGAAATCTGCCGAGCTGCTGGGTGATGTATCCGCCGACGGTGGTGACCTCGCCACTTTCGAGCACCAGCTCAGGAACATGACCGCCCAGATCATTGAGCGTCATCGAGCCCTCGATCACAAACTCATCGCCATTCACGCGCGTGAACGCCGATCGCTCGTTGTCGAATTCGTCCTGAATGTCGCCGACCAATTCCTCCATGATGTTGTCGAGAAACACGATGCCCACCGGCGTGCCAAACTCATCGACCGCCATCGCAAGATGAGCGTGCTCGCGCAGGAAAAATTTCAGCAGCGTGTCGAGCGGCATCGTGTCGGGCACGATCTTGAGATCGCGCTTGATCCGCATGAGGTCAGGGTTCGGATCGTTGATGAGCTTGAAGAGGTCCTTGATATGAATCAGGCCGATGGCGTGATCGAGGTGGCCTTTCACCAGCGGGAAACGCGTGTGCTTGCTGCGGATGGCAAGTTCGAGCGTGCGCTCGAATGGTTCGTCGGCATCGAGCACGATCACCTTGTTGCGCGGGGTCATCACATCGCGCACCCAGAGTTCGTTGAGCCCGAGCGCGTTGATGAGGATCTCGCGTTCGGTCTCAGTCACTTCCTGCGATTTGCCGCTTTGCGTGACGAGCAATGCGAGCTCCTCGGCCGAGTGCGAGTGACCACCTTCGCTGACCGGTTCGATGTTGAAGAGGCGCTTGAGCAGCCAGTTGGCCGTGCCATTGAGCACGCGGATCGCCCAATGGGCGGAGCGGTAAAATGCATGCAGCGGAGTCGCCAAAGCGAGCGTGGTCGAAACCGAGCGGCTGATCGCCAACGATTTCGGCATCAATTCGCCGATCACCACATGCAGGAAAGTGAATGACACGATCGCAAGGCCGAAGGAGATCAGCTTTACCCACCAAATCGACATGCCGCTCATCAGGAGCAACGGCGCGACGAGTGCCTCGACGAATGGCTCGCCGAGGAAACCGAGTGCGAGCGAGGAAATTGTGATGCCGAGCTGGTTGGCGGAGAGGTAGCCATCGAGGTGGCTCACCACATGCAGCGCCATCTTGAGTTTCGCCGGGTGGCTCTTTCCTTCGGACTCAAGCTGGCTTGGGCGGACCTTGACGATGGCAAATTCCGACGCGACGAAAAACGCGTTGAGCAGCAGGAAAAACAGAATGCCGAAAAGGTAGAGCAGCGATTTGCCGAGGCTCGGAAATTCGGTAGGCGGCAAACTCGTTGCCGAGGCCAGAAAATCTACAGTGAAGGGAAGCGCCGTCATTGGAGAAGAAGGTCAGAGTTTTTCGTACACCCCTTGATCGCGCCTTTCGAGCACGGTGAAGCCGGCTTTTTTGGCGTCAGTCACCGAAAGCGGCTTGGTGATCGTGGGCGTGTTGATGCGCGAGATAACCTTGCGAACGGGGTGCTTGCACAATGGGCAGGCGACCAAGGGAGCGCGATCGACGGGGCGGCGGAGTTCAAATCCGCGGGCACAGACACGGCAGGATCTTTCAGGATCCTCGGGTACTTCAGAGCGGTATTCGTAAATCGGCATTTGGGGGGCGCGGACCGGGTAGTTTCCGTTCCACGCCACAGAGAGCGTATTCCGTGCCAGCTTACCAGCTGGACTTGGTTACGCCTGGGAGCATTCCCGCCGAGGCAAGCTCGCGGAAAGTGATCCGGGAAAGACGGAAGCGACGCAGGAATGCGCGACGGCGGCCAGTGATTTCGCAACGGTTGATGAGACGAGTCGGGCTCGCGTCGCGTGGCAGCATGGAGAGACCAACATAGTCCTTCTCTGCCTTGAGTTTGCGGCGGAGTTCAGCGTACTTATCGACGGTTTGCTTCTTGCGCTCGTTGCGGGCGATCCAACTTTTCTTAGCCATAATGCGGGGGGCGGATTAAAGGGGGGGCCGGGCGGCGGACGCAAGCCCAAAGTTGAAAAAATCGCCGCTATTTCGAGAAATTTGACAAAAAACCGGCCATCGGGGCTGCTTGGAAGGCCCAAATCGGGAAATTTTATCGCCGATTTCCGTAAATCCGCCCTCCGTCATGACTCAAACCGGCTTGTACTTCATGAGCTTGAAGCGCTCGTGGTAGGCACCGCGGTTGAATTTGCGGCAGCAATCGTAGCAGGCGACCGTGCGCTGGATCGGGCGGACGCGGTGAATGATGCCGAGGCAATTCGGGCAAATGTACGAATGGTTGCGCTTCATGCGACGACGCTTGAAGGGCAGCGTGTGGAAAGGTTTCTCGCCATGGATGCCGAGCTCGGTGCAGGCGGCCTGCCATTCATCGCCGTGCGGATCGATGTGACGACGACCGCAGCGCTCGTAGGCGACGAGGTGGGCGAGCTCGTGCTTGAGCGTGCGCCAAAGTTCTTCGGGCTGGCAGTCGCGTAACTTCGGGTTGAGCTCGATCGTGCGATCCGGCCACCACGCACGTCCGGCAGTGGTCTGCATGCGCGGATTCCAAACGACCCGCACCTTGCGCGCGAGCTCCGGCAAAGCAAGGTCATTGGACGCCTCGGTGCACCATGCCGTAAGCCCGCCATCCTCCCTCGTGGGCCGCTCTTTGACCGGTGCCGGATACCTCAAAACCCGCAGCCAAGAGGCCCATCGGAATTCCAGTTGCGGCATGCTGCGATCCATCTATCGCACCTATAACAATCGAACTCGAAATTGGCAACAATCCATGTGCGGAAAAACACATAAAAATGCCGATTTTTTGCGAGCCGTCGCCCAGGGTGCCGATTGAAGCAACCTGTAGCGTCCGGAAGCACATATGATGCGTGATCATGCTTGCGGCGAAGTCTCCACCACCGAGAATGATACGACGCATGCAAAAGCATCCTTTGGGCACTTTGGGCAGACTTGTGATGGCGGCGCTGATATCGGCAAGCGCCGGGCTCATGGCACAGAGTGTGAACGAGTCCGGCGGCATCGCCATAATCCAGGCCGAGCAATCGCCGCAGGTTCAGGCGCGGGTGATTAGCGGCGTGACCTATTCATGGCAGGCCTCGTCCAGCATCCCCGGCTATTCCGGCACGGGCTTCATGGAAACGACGCCGCTCGACGGCTCACCGGTCACCAGCAACTGGAGCAGCACAAGCCCCGAGATGCGCTACACGGTCAATTTCACCCGACCAGGAACTTATTATGTCTGGCTGCGCGGCTTCGCCGAAACGGCCGATGACGCAGCGGTGAGTGTTGGCATCAATGGCGTGGCCGCCAGCCTGCCGGTGCTCAATGTGAAAACCCTCAACAGTTGGAGCTGGACCAACAGCGGCCCGACATCAAGCACGCCGGTGAGCATCGAGGTCCCCTCGGCCGGCAACCACAACATCCACATCTGGATGCACGATCCCGGGTTTCGCCTCGACCGCATCCTGCTGACGCAAAATTCAAATTACACCCCCGAGCTTTCGGCGGATTTCTGGCGGAACCAAAATATCTATCAAATCATCACCGACCGCTTCTTCAATGGCGACAGCGGCAATGACAATCTCTCGCCAAACTTTAATCCCGCCGATGGCGGCCAAGCGCACGGCGGTGACTTCAAAGGCGCGGAGCGCAAGCTCGACTACATCAAATCTCTTGGTGCCACCGCGGTGTGGATTTCACCAATCCTGCTCAACGGCAACGGCGATTACCACGGCTATGCGGCCACCGACTTTTATCAAACGGATCCGCGGATGGGATCGCTGAACGAGCTTAAAAGTTTCATCAATGCGGCGCACCAGCGCGGAATGCTGGTGGTCAATGATGTGGTGGTGAACCACGGCAGCACGATTGTCGATAGCGTCGACACCGGATTCCCGAATTTCAAATATCCGCCCGATGGCTACACGCTGCGCTACAACGGCTCGCGCCGCTATGCCGCGCCCTTCGACAACGCGGCGCTCGGTGTGCCGCTCGAAACGCTGTTTCACAACAACGGCACCACGCAGAACTGGGGCGATGCGACTCAGGTCGAATACGGCGAGCTTCTCTCGCTCGACGATTTCCGCACCGAGACAACTTATGTGCGCGACCGCATGGCGGAAATTTTTTCCCATTGGATCCAAAGCGTTGGCTTCGATGCCTACCGCATCGATACGGTCAAGCATGTCGAGATGGGATTCTGGGACAACTGGAGCCCGCGGATCCGTGCGACGGCATTGGCGGCCGACAAGCCGAACTTTTTCCAGTTCGGTGAAATCTACGATGGCTCCGATGCGAAATGCGGTTCCTACACCGGCACGAAATCCACCGCGAACTACAAGATGGAGTCGGTGCTGGATTACCCGCTGTACTATCAGATCAACAGCGTCTTCGCCTCCGCCAGCGGCAACACCGGCCAGCTTGAGTCGCGCTACAACAACCTCAACACCACCAACTATGATGCATCATCGCTGATGTCGCTGGTGACCTTTCTCGACAACCACGATCAACCACGATTTTTGAACACCACGGGCAGCAACCCATCGCGACTCGAGGTGGCACTTGCATTTCTCTACACGGCCAAAGGCATTCCCTGCCTCTACTACGGCACCGAGCAGGACTTCATCGGCGGAAGCGATCCGAACAACCGCGAGGACATGTTCGACGGGCAGTTTGAAGCCGGCCCCTCGCTCGGCGACAACTTCAACATGACCAGCGCCCGCTTCAAGCTGATCGCCAAACTCAACAACCTGCGCCGCATTTACCCCTCGCTGCGCACCGGCACTCATGTGAACCTGTGGGCAAATTTCGCATCACCGGGATTGTTCGCCTATGCGCGACGCCTCAACAACGAAGAAGTCTTCGTGGTGCTCAACACCTCGACATCCGCGCAGTCGATCGCCGCACGCCCAACGATTCACCCCGCGGGCACGGTGCTGGTGAATGTGCTCAATCCCAGCGAAACCGTCACCGTCACCAGCGGCGTCGACGGCATCCCCGCGATGACCATACCGGCGACCTCGTATAAAATGTTTGTCGCGCAATCGCAGTCACTCGCCCTCTCGCCAGTCGTCAACACGATCGCACCAGGCCACGACCAGGCGTCGATCTCGCCGGCCACGCTCGTCACGCTCACCTTCAGCAAGCCGATGAACACCGCCACCACCCAGGCGGCGTTTTCCATCACGCCCAACACGGGCGGCAACTTCGCATGGAGCGCCGGCAACACGGTGCTGACCTTCACGCCGACATCGAATCTTGCCGCCAACACCCTGCACACGGTGCGGCTCGAAGGCACGGCGACCGACTCGACCGGCCTTCCACTTCACGGAGCCTTCGAATCGCGCTTCACCACCGGCGCCTCATCGAGCCTCGCACGCCCGACCATCAACTCTTCATCCGCATCCAACATCGTCATTTCCACGGCCACACTCAATGCCGCCGTCACGCCAAACGGATCTGCCACGAGCGTCGCATTCGAATATGGCACCAGCGTTTCCTACGGCAGCACCACCAGCTCGCAATCGATCGGCAGCGGAAATTCACCGCAAAGCGTCGCCACCAATCTCAGCGGACTCGCCGCCAACACGACCTATCATTTCCGCGTCATCGCCACCAACGCGCAGGGCACCAGCTACGGCCCCAATCAAACCTTCAACACCTCCACCACCTTGCCGCAGGCCACCACCACGGCGGCCTCGTTTGTGACCGCGCGCACGGCGAGCCTCAATGGCACGGTCAACCCGAACGGCGTAGCCACGACCATCCGCTTCGAGTACGGAGTGCAACCGAATGTGTTGTCCAACACCACCGCGCCGCAGGATGTCGGCAGCACGAGCGGCAATGTCGACAAATGGGCATCGATCGCCGATCTCACTCCGGACACAACCTACTTTTTCCGCATCGTGGCCACCAGCGGCAGCGATGTCATTTCCGGCTCTGTGCAATCGTTCACCACACTCTCGGTGAAACCGCTGATCATTTCATCCGGTGCTAGCGGCGTGACTTCCACCGGCGCCACACTCAACGCCACGGTCAATGCCAACGGCGCCGCCGCCAACGCATGGTTCGAGTATGGCACCAGCGAAAGCTACGGAAGCGCGACAGTCGCGCAGGACATCCCACTCTCTGGCGGCAACACCGCCATTTCGATGGCGCTTAGCGGATTGGCGACAGGGCAAATTTACCACTTTCGTGTCGGCGCATGGAACACCAACGGCATCACCTATTCCGCCGACCAAACATTCTCAACCGGCTTCCCGCCACCAAATGTGACCACCGGCGCCGCAAGCCCGGTGAGCTCAACCACGGCAACCGTCAATGGTACGGTCAATCCGAACGGCCGAGCCTCGGGATACTGGATCGAATACGGCACCGGAAACAGCCTCGCATCCAACACGCGCAAAACCGCCAGCGACAACGCCGAAGGCTATGCCGACTTCTCCTACATCTCGCCCAACAACAACGGTGGCAGCGGATTCGGAATCTACAATTTCTACACCACCACCAGCTTGTCCCGCGGCGGTATCCTGCTGGTCACCGCAAACAGCGCCAACGGCACCGGCAACCGCATGATCGATGACGCCAAATCCTTCGGCGTTCGCGCCGGAAGCTCAACCACCCGCGGCGCTCACTCGGGCTACCGCACGCTTTCCGATGGCAACCAGCAATTCGGCAGCTGGACATTTTCCATGCGCTTTGATGTCGACAACACCAAGGGCTTCTCCGGCGTCAACCTCAAGTCATCGACCGGCACCTCCTTCGGCGCAGGCGAGCTGCTCTCGATCGGCATCATGCCCGCCAGCGGAACTGTCGGCGGCAACACCGGCATCATGATCACCGACGCTACCGGCCAACACATGGTCGACATGGGAACGGAAGTGCGCGGCAGCATCATCGATGTGAAAATCGATTTCGACACGCTCACCGGCGCCTACACCAGCGGCGTGAAATTCCGCGCCGATGCAAATTACAAAACCTACACCGGCACGCTCAAATCCTCCGGCACCAGTGTGAAGCTCACGGCATTCGGCTACATCAACTCCAACAACTCCGGAGCCGCCAACCAAAACCTCATCTTCGACAGCCTCCAGTTCAACAACTGCGCCGCCATCGGCAACAGCACCAACGCCGCCCCGGTCTCACAGGCCCTGGGCAGCCTCACGGCCAACACAACCTACACCTACCGCATCGCCGCCAGCAGCTCGGTCGGCACCGCCTACGGTAGCAACCAAACCTTCGTCACCGGACCGGACCTGACCCTTGCCAAAACACACAACGGCACCTTCCAAAAAGGCGGCAACGGAAGCTTTTCCATCGTCGTCACCAACGCCGGCAGCACCGCGAGCAGCGGCAGCCTCACCCTCACCGAAACTCCACCCGCCGGCATGAGCATCAACTTAATGTCCGGAAGCGGATGGACCTACAACGCGACCAATCAAACTTGCTCCCGCTCGGACTCGCTCGCAGCCGGAGCCAGTTATCCGCCGGTCACGGTCAATGTTAGCTTCAGCGCAAACGCCAGTACCGACTTGACCAATACCGCCAGCATCACCGGCGGCGGCGATGCCAACCCCTCCAACAACACAAGCAGCGATGCGGTCACGCTCACCGCCGCACTCTCACCGATCGAGGCATGGCGCCAGTTGCATTTCGGCTCGCCCGAAAACACCGGGCAAGGCGCCGATGAAAACATCGCCGCCAACGATGGCATGCCCAACCTGATGAAATACGCGCTCGGCATCAACCCCACCACTCCCGGCGCCAGCGCCGCACCAACTGGCACCCGCCAAAGTGGATTACTCA
Organism: Luteolibacter sp.; assembly: GCA_044361655.1. Taxonomy (GTDB): domain Bacteria; phylum Verrucomicrobiota; class Verrucomicrobiia; order Verrucomicrobiales; family Akkermansiaceae; genus Luteolibacter. Next base: position 8,521 of record JBIKIK010000016.1, read on the forward strand.
AACTCACTTTCACCCGCCGCCGCGATGCCACCGACATCACCTACCGCGTTGAAGGCACCAGCGATCCGGCCACTGATTGGACCACGCTCTACTCGAGCGCGCAGACCCCCTACGAAGGCGGCCAAAACGAATCATCACCTGTCACGGTTTCCGACAACCCGCCCAGCGGCACACCGACCAAAAGATTCATGCGGCTCAAAGTCACTCGCCCGTGATTCAAAATGGACAGGGCTGATTCTCCTTCACGGTAGGGCGATGCGGCCCCGCAGCGACGACTCATCTCCTCAAGCACCGGGCAGACCCGCGAAATGATCCCACCCACCGCTCAAGGTGATGCCCTTGCCCTCTTCGACGAGTCGGCCGATCACCGTAAGTTCCAAATCCGGAAATCGCTCCGCCCACGCCGCTTGCAATTCCACCACCCGCCCGGGGGCCATCGCAAAGAGCAATTCGTAATCCTCACCATCGCCCAAAGCCCGATCCACCCCGCAGCCCTCCTCCCGCGGCAGGGCCTCGAAATCCAACTCAAAACCACAGGCCGACGCCTCCGCCAAACGCGGCAAATCCTTCGCCAAACCATCCGAAATATCCATCATCGCCGTGGGCTTGAAATTAGATACCAACCAGTCTGATTCCTTGATGCGAGGGGTGAAATGCAGGTGCTTATGAGCGATCGAGCCGCCCAGCCGGCCAGTGACCATGAGCACATCGCCCAACCTGCCGGTCGAGCGCAAGACCAACGCCTCCCGCGCAACACTGCCTGTGGCGGCAATGGAAATCACCGCAGAGGATCCTTGGGGCACTCGCGAAGTTTCCCCGCCCGCCAGCCGCGCATCAAAGGCCCGCAAGGCCTCGCCGATCCCCTCATAGAGCGCCTCCGCCCATGCCAACTCGGTTTCCGATGGCAGGGCCAGGGTCACCAAAAAACGCTCGGGCCGCCCGCCCATGGCCGCAAAGTCCGAAACAACCCGCGCCACTGCTTTCCAACCCACCTGCCTCGGCGGCGATTCCAGCGTGAAATGCACATTACATACCAAAGCGTCGGTTTTTAAGAGCTCAAGGCGACCTCGATCATCAGGATACTCGACCACCGCGCAGTCATCACCGGGTCCGGCACCCGGCGCCGGATCGCAAGGGGCCTTAGAAATCAGCCGGGCAATGAGGGCGTCCTCGCCGATGTCGCTGAGTCGGCTCATAGGGCAGAATCGAGTGGGATATTGAAGTAGCGGGCTGCCATTTGCACGGTCACGGTGGCGCCGTTGAAGCAAAAATGCACGGCGATCGGCGCCCACAGCGAGCCGGTTTTTTCGTAAATCCACACCAGCAACAGGCCAAAAAGAAACAGCGGCAACAAGGCGCTCAGGTTGCCATGGGCTGCGGCAAAAAACAGCGCGCTGGAACACGCAGCCAGCCAAGGTCCCGTGAATTTCTTTGCCACCGGGTAAAGATAGCCCCGGAAAAGCAGCTCTTCACAAAGCGGCGCGACCAGCACCGCCGCGAGAGCCATCAGCCACAGCACCGCGGGGTCCTCAGTGGTTTGCAAAAGTTTCACCGACTCCTGCATGGTCTCCGCGCCGAGCGATTCCATCCATTGCATGTAGCCGCAAGCCTGCAGCACGCCAAAAATCAGCCACATGCCAAACACCGAAGCGGGCGCGATGAAAAACACCTTCGACCACGCAGGCCAACGCAGACCCAGCCAATCGGCAGCCGTCGTGCGACGCATCATGTAAACCAAGACCGTTCCCGCGATGAAAATTTGAAACCCGATGTTCATCACCAGATCCGACGCCGCAAGCTCCCGGTCCGGCGAAGCGGGCGCCGACAAGGATGAAACCACCAACAGCGAGAAGGCGGAAAAAATCAACGCCACCGGCAGCAGATCCAAAGGTTGATAGAGGCCCACCAACACTTTTCCAAAAGGCAACGGCGGCGGCAGCACGCGTGGAGTCTCGAGCGGATCCGACACGGCGCTCTGCGGCACCCGCCTCAGCGCGCCGATCACAGCCGCAATCGGAAAAATTAACGCCGCCACCACGAACGCTGCCGAGATGACAAGTGAGGTGGGATCGTTTGCCGCATTCATGCTTCGCTCGTAACGCCCCACAGGCTGCGACGGCATTTGCAAAAGCGCCAATGGAAAATCACCAACTCACTCAGCCGATTATTCGCCTTGAACATTGACGCGCGTGAAATCTAGCATGCGATATCCCAAACATGATGCTGACAAAGCCGGCGCCCGTGACATGAGCGAATCCTCCCAAATCATTTTCCAAGCACCGGAAATCGATCAACTGGCGCCGCTGTTTACTGCGTATCACATCGAATGCCTCATCGCCACCGGCGGCATGGGTGCCGTCTATCGCGCCGTGCAAAAATCGCTCGATCGCACGGTCGCCATCAAGATCCTGCCGCACGAGTTCAGCCAAGACCCTGTGTTCTGCGCGAGCTTCGAAGCCGAAGCGAAAAGCATGGCGCGGCTCAACCACCCGAACCTCATCGGCGTCTATGACTTCGGCGAAGTGAACGGCATGCTCTTCATCATCATGGAGTTCGTGCCGGGTCAGTCGCTTTTCCACTGCGCCCACGGTCATGCGGTCGAGCCAAACGAAGTGATCCGCCTCATCACCGGCATCTGCCAAGGCCTCGCCCACGCTCACGAAAACGGCATCATCCACCGCGACATCAAACCGTCGAATGTCCTGCTCGATCAAAACAACGAGCCAAAAATTGGCGACTTCGGCCTGGCCCATCCGGTCGGCACCGGACATCAGGAAGGTGCGCAAATTTACGGCACCCCCGGCTACACCGCACCCGAAGTGGTCAACGCGCCACAAACGGTGAACCACCGCGCCGATATTTTTTCGATCGGCGTCCTGCTCCACGAACTCCTCACCGGCAAGCTGCCTGCCGATGACCCAAGGCCCGCCTCACAGATCGCCCATTGCGATCCGCGCTTCGATGCGATCATCCAACGCGCCACCGCGGAAGCCCCCGAGATGCGCTACCCCAACGCGCATCAGATCATCGCGGAAATTTCCCAAATCAAACTCCAAGTCGCGATCGCACCCGCCCACGCCGCACGACCAACCCCACGGCTCGCGCCCGTCGCGCCCGTGAGGAAAAAATCCTCCGGCATCTCGATGGTCTCCGGCCTCGCCATGCTGATCCTTGCCGCCGCTCTTGGACACCTCGCTTACAAACGCCACATCGGCGAAGCACTCGTCACCCAACGCACCGTGGTCACACCCGATGCCAACAAGCAGCCTGTCAGACCGGCCCCTCCAACACCCACACCCACCCCTGCACCTCCACCCGCTCCAGCGCCGCAACCAAAGCCGACGCCAGCACCCGTACCTTCTCCCACGCCTGCGCCAACTCCGCTTCCAAAACCCTCGCCACCCGCACCACAACCAAGTCCCACACCTGCGCCCAAACCCAGCCCGGCGCCCGAACCAAAGCCAACGCCCGCCCCGGCACCCACTCCACCACCCGCGCCCAAGCCCGAAGCGCGCTTCAATGTGTCCGGGTACTTGATATACGCCCAAAATAGCATGCGAAAAAAAGGCGACACCACCATCGCCGCATACCGCAATGCCCTCGAAGGCAATGTGGGGGATCTTGAACGCTCCCTCAAGCGCTCGATCCGCGACATTCCAAGCCGCAATGTGCAGGATGTCATTGAACAACACCTAGCAAGCTTTGTCGATGAATCCAAAAAGGACGGAGGCCGCATTCCCGATGTGATCAATCCGCATTTGGCAAGCCTCAGCGATTCGCAAAAAGACCTGAAGAAACACCTTCAAAAACAATCCGAGATCGATCTCAAGATGGTCGAGCAGCTCAAGCCGCTCTGCGATATGTACATCATGGGACTGCAAAAAAAACATGATGCCTTGATCGAAGATCGCGACGATGTGGCCGCCGCTCAAATCGCCGAGGAAATCGAACTCACCCGCAAGAGCACGACCCATTTCCAGGAAATCATGGGCTGCCAAATTCCCGCGCTCACGGAAGTGGAAGAATGATTGGCGTGGAAAAGAAAGAGCGAGCCCTCCCTCTTCCATTTCAACTTTCTGCTTTCAACTTTACGCTTTGCCTCCCCCCTTGCATCAAATTCCCGCGCCTGGCCCAAGCTTCCGCTGGCAGTGAACGCGATCCCGCCTAGACTCGCGGCGTGCCCAGCCCCAAGAAAACCTCAGCGGCCGCGATCCGGCTGCGCGGATGCCGCCAGCATAACCTGCGCAACCTCGACCTCGAGATACCGCTCGGCAAACTCACGGTGGTCACTGGCCCATCCGGCTCGGGCAAATCCTCACTCGCCTTCCACACACTCTACGCCGAAGGCCAACGGCGTTATGTGGAAACCTTCTCGCCTTATGTCCGGCAGTTTTTCGATCGCATGGACAAACCGGATGTCGACGCGATCGAAGGCATCCCGCCCGCCATCGCGATCGAACAAAAAAACCACACGCGCTCAACCCGCTCGACCGTCGGCACACTCACTGAGATCAACGACTACCTAAAGCTGCTCTTCACCCGCGCGGCCACCGCGCACGATCCCCACACCGGCGAACTCATCGCGCCCGACTCGGCAACCAGCGCCGCCGCATGGGCGATGCAACATCTCGCCGATCAAACAATACTGATCACCTTCGCCGTGCCCGCACCCACAGGCACGAAACCCACAGAATTTTTCGCCTTCCTCAACCAGCAAGGATACCTGCGCGTCGTGCTGAATGGTGCGATCGTTCGCACCGACGAAGCCCCCGCGCAAACGCGATTGCCGGCCACGGTCGATGTCCTCCAGGACCGTATCACGCTCACCCGAGCCAACCGCAGCCGCTTGCTCGAAGCGATGGAAGCAGCCTTCACCTTGGGCAAAGGCCGCGCATCGGTGCGCGCGGTAAACGCAAATGGCAAAGCCGAGCTCGCACGCAGTTTCAGCGCCGATTGGACCAACCCCGCCACCGGCTTCACATTGCGCCCGCCGACGCCCTCGCTCTTTTCGTTCAACAACCCAGTCGGCGCCTGCCCGACCTGTCGCGGCTTCGGGCGCGTCATCGGCATCGATCCGCAAAAGTCGGTGCCCGATCCCTCGCTTTCGATCCGCAAGGGTGCGATCAAACCCTTTCAAGGCGAACGCGGCGGTGAATGCCAACGCGACCTGCTGCGCTGCTGCAAGGAACGCGGCATCGATGTGAACCAAGCATGGGAGGACCTCTCCGAAGACGAGCAGGAATGGATCTACTATGGAGATCGTAGAAAATCCGACCAGACACCCGAGGAACTGGAAGAACTCTGGAGCTCTGGCTCATGGTACGGCGTAAAGGGCTTTTTCGATTGGCTCGAAACCAAGGCCTACAAGATGCATGTCCGCGTCTTTCTTTCGCGCTACCGATCCTACACGACCTGCCACACCTGCCGAGGCAAACGCCTGCAACCGGAAGCCCTCTGTTTCAAAATCGACGGCAAATCGCTGCCCGAACTCTGGGCGCTACCGGTCAGCGATCTGCTGGATTTGCTCAAACAACTCCAGTCGACCGATCGCATCAAAAATTCCACCGACTCCACACTCGCTGTCGTGCTGGCGGAAATCACCTCGCGCCTCGGCTATCTGGTCGAAGTCGGCCTCGGCTACCTCACGCTCGATCGCCAGACCCGCACGCTCTCCGGCGGCGAAGTCGAACGCGTCAACCTCACGACCTGCCTCGGCGCCTCGCTCACCGGAACGCTCTTCGTGCTCGACGAACCAACCGTCGGCCTCCACGCCCGCGACATCGATCGCCTCGTCGGCATCATGCATAGCCTGCGCGACAAGGGAAACACGCTGGTGGTGGTCGAACACGAAAACACGGTGATGCGAGCCGCCGATCATCTCGTCGACCTCGGCCCTGGCGCAGGTCAACACGGCGGCCACATCATCTATCAAGGCCCTCCAAACAGCGCCGAAGGGAAAACCAAAAAATCTTTTGCCCCCAACGAAACCCGACGCTGGCTGAGTGGGGAAAAATTCATTGCGGTACCCGCCAAACGGCGGCCACGAAACAAAGCGAAACTTTCGATTCGCGGTGCCACTCGCCACAACCTGAAAAAACTCGATGCCGATCTGCCACTCGGCCTCTTCGTCTGCCTCACCGGAGTTTCGGGCTCGGGCAAATCAACCCTCGCCCACGACGTGCTCCACGCGAATGTCGCCCGCCGCCTCGGTGTCGAGGATGCCTCGCT
>JBIKIK010000017.1:0-14643 GCA_044361655.1 Luteolibacter sp.
CGATAGCCCTTGGCCTCGAGGTCCGCACGCCACTGGCGTCGCGTGTCGGTGGCAACGGCCTCGGCATGCTTGATCTGACCCCATAGGTAGTCCACCTCACCGCGCTTGTAGCCGCGATAGCGGCCGATGATTTCGCCGCCCGGCCCGAGCATCAGCACCGAGGGGTGACCCAACACGCGATACTGTTTTTTTAACTTCGCCACATGGTTTTGCATGTCGACCCGCATCGTTTCCTTTTCGTCGAGACCGAGGTTTTCGTCCTCGATTTTAACATTCGCATCGACGCGCAGGCGCACCAATTTTTCGCCAGCCCATTTTTCGAAATCGGGCGTGGAAAAAAGTTCCTGCGACAAGGCCTTGCACATCGGGCTTTGCGCCGAGTCGGTGAACCACACAAGCAAGGGCTTGCCTTCGCGCAGCGCCCGGCGTTTGGCGATGCTTTCGCTCAGCTCCCATGGCCCGCGGCGTTTTGGTGCCTCGGCAAGCAGCTTGGAAAGCTCGGGGATCTCCGCATCGGGATCATCGGGGTTGGTGAAAACAATTTCGCTCTCAGGTGTGAGGCCCGATGTCGCTGCGGCTGGCGCGGCATTGCCTCCGGGGACCACCGGTGCGCCGCCGGCATTGTCCGGCTTTGCGCGGAGTTGCGGTGGAATCCCGCTCACGCCAAAGGGCGAAGCTTCGGTTTTTTTTTCATCCTGCTTCTGCACGCCGCACGAGCACAGTGCGAGCATGGCGATGAAAACAACTGACGCAGGTGTCCGCATTCGAGAAAAAATCCGCCGGAGTTGAGCTATTCCTTGAGGCGGATCGGCGTGCCGCAATGCGTGCAGCGGAACCAGCGGAAGAGGATGATGTGGACACAAAGCGGAAAGATGTACCCAATCACTTTCACATGATGAGCGCGCGGACTTTTCAAATGGGATTTGGGAACAAACAATTTCTGGCAGCACACCCGACAGCTGCAGATGTTGCCATACACCGCATAAAACAAAGCAATGATCGGCAGGCTCAAGGGAAACGCAATCAGCCAAGACGGCACCCATGAGAAAAACTTTGGCAGGTGGTTCGAGGCCAGCAAAAGGAACGCTGAAGCCGCAGCCAAAGGAATGGAAAGCATCATTGTCAGCGTGACAAGCGCGCCGAAGTAAATGCGCACCGGGCTCTTGTGCAAAATGCCGCGCAAGTACCTGCGCGATTTTGGATCACGACCTTCGTTGGACTCCTTGCGTGGCGAGCGGATCAACGCAATGCGGTCGGCGTCATTTTCAGGCGGCACAACTGGTGGGGCCGAGGGGTCGACAAATTCCTCGATCGAACGAAGACGTGAGGTGTCGATTTCCACCCGCGCGCCGCTGCTTTCGGAAAGCCGCACATAGCCGTTGGAGGATTTGCCCGATGCGCTTTCGACCATGCGGTCCTTGTCGAGATAGCAGGCGATTTCATCCAGCGGCACGGCGGAGGGCACATCGGCGACGCCGAGTTTGTTTTCGACCAACATGCGTGCTGGCAAAGGCACCGCCATAGGCGCGGTCTCAAGCAATTCCTGCAGCGTGGGCTCCTCGCCACCCGCGCCTGTTTGGCCATCATCGACTGCCGCATCATTGATGCCGGAAATTTCCCTGGCCGCATCGATCCACTGTCGCAGTTGCGCCGTCTCAGGCACAGATGAAGTGATCCGCAAAAGTTCGTTCGCGCGCGTCAACTCGCGTTGTAACGCGATGGGGCTGATCCGTGCAAGCGAAGCCACGGTTTGAAAACCCGCCGCCTCGAGCAAGGCAAGCGAGTCTCCATCAATTCCATCTATGCGGCCGATCCGAATCATTTGCTCTCCGTGGACTGGAGGAAGACTAGGAAAATGGCCGCAGGATGCAAGCGATCATGCGAGGGCCGCCAACATCTCGCCGAGCTGCTCAAGCTTGCGGCGCCAGTCATCAAGCCGCGCCTTTTCCTGCTCGACCACCTCGGCGGGCGCGCGGTCGACAAACGAGGCGTTGCCGAGTTTGCCTTCGGATTTTTTGACCTCGACGCGGACGCGCTCAATTTCCTTGGAAATCCTTGCGCGCTCGGCCTCGACATCGATCAGGCCCTCGAGCGGCATGTAGACCTCGCCGACCGGCGTGATCGCAGCGGGCGTGCCCTTGGGGGCCTCGTAGGCGGCGTCGATTTCGATCCCACCGGCACCTGCGAGCAGAGCGAGGACCTGGATTTCTGCCGCCAGCCATGCGGGAGCGCCGCGTACCACAAAGCGCACATCCTTGCGGCTTGCGACTTGGTATTCGGCCTTGAGATTTCGCATGCGCCCGGCCGCTTCGTAGATCGCCGCCGCCTGATAACGCGCGGCCTTGGCATCGCCGGAAACGAGCGGTGCAGCGGGCAAAAGTTTCATCATCAGGAATTCACCCTCGGCCACATAGCCCATTCTTGCCGAAAGCTCCTCGGCAATGTGCGGCATGTACGGGCTCAGCAACTGCAGGTAACGGCTCATCACCGCATCAAAGGTCGCAAGCGTCATCGCGCGCGCCGCGGGCGTGGCGGACTCGCGAAGGTCGAGCTTCACGGCTTCAAGGAATTTGTCGCAGAAGTCATTCCAAAGGAATTCGTAAAGCCGCTGCGCAATTTCACCGAAACGGTAATCGGCATAGGCCTCCTCAAGATCGGTCGACAGCTCATCGAGCCTCGACATGACATTGAGGTGATAGGGCGGCAGCCCGGCCGTTTCCGCAATACCCTCGCAGCAGTCGGTGCCCGCCATCTGGCGGAAACGGCAGGCATTGTAGAGCTTGTTGGCGAAATTGCGGCCTTCCTCGACCGCGCTTTCGTCGAAGCGAAGGTCGGCACCCACCGGCGCGATGCGCAAAAGCCCGAAGCGCAGGCCGTCGGCACCGTATTTTTCCATCAGGTCAATCGGGTCGGGCGAATTGCCCAGCGACTTGCTCATCTTGCGGCCCTGCAGGTCGCGGATGATCGAAGTGAAAAACACATTGCCGAAGGGGATCTCGCCCGCAAAGCGGAAGCCGGCCATGATCATGCGCGCGACCCAGAAGAAAATGATGTCAGGGCCAGTTACTAGATCCGTAGTAGGATAAAATTTCGCAAGCATCGGGCTGTTTTCGCCAACATCGGCCATCGTCGCAAAAGGCCACAACCACGACGAGAACCAAGTGTCCATCACATCCTCGTCGCGAGTCCAGTTGACCGCGTCGGCGGGTGGCTCGATGCCGACATGGATGTCGCCAGCGCTGAGGTCCGCCATATCGAGCGACTCGGCATTCTTGAGGACCTCGAGCTTGTCCTTGCGATACCACACGGGGATTTGATGACCCCACCACAGCTGGCGGCTGATGCACCAGTCCTGCAAATTTTCCATCCAATGCGCGTAGGTCTTCGCCCAGCGCTCGGGGCGGAATTTAATGTCGCCGTTGGCCACCGCGTCGGCGGCCTCCCTGACGCATGGGTACTTGAGGAACCACTGCATCGAGATGCGCGGCTCGACCGGCACATGCGCGCGCTCGGAAAACCCGACATTGTTGTCGTACTCCTCGACCTTGAGCAAAAGCCCCATTTCCTCGAGCATAGCTGCGGCTTTTTTGCGCGCCAGGAAGCGGTCAAGCCCGTGAAGCTCCGGGCACTGCGGGCAATCGATGCGGCCATCGGGCGTGAGCACATCGATGATCTCGAGCCCGTGCCGCTTGCCGATTTCGAAGTCGGCCTTGTCGTGAGCCGGCGTGATCTTGAGAGCGCCGGTGCCGAACTCGATGTCGACATGATCGTCGGCGATAATCGGAATTTCCGCCTGCGGAAACGGCCGCAAAACCTTGCGCCCGATGTGCTTGGCAAAGCGCGGATCCTTCGGGTTCACCGCCACCGCGACATCGCCCATGAGCGTTTCGGGACGCGTGGTGGAAATTTCCAAATACTCGCCCGGCGCATCGGCCAGCGCGTATTTCATGAAGTAAAGCTTCGACCGCTGCGGGGTCATGATGACCTCCTCGTCGGACAGCGCGGTCAGCGACACCGGGCACCAGTTGACCATCCGCTTGCCGCGGTAAATGAGACCTTCCTTGAAGAGCTCGACGAAGACATGGCTCACCCACTTCGTGTAGGCCTCGTCCATCGTGAAACGCTCGCGGCTCCAATCGCAGGAACAGCCGAGGCGCTTGAGTTGCTTGATGATGATATCGCCGTGTTTGTTTTTGAAATCCCAGACGCGCTTGAGGAACTCTTCGCGGCCGAGGTCGCGGCGGCTGAGTCCTTCGCTTTCGCGCAGTTCGCGTTCGACCTTCGCCTGCGTCGCAATGCCAGCGTGGTCGGTACCCGGCAGCCAAAGAACTTCCTTGCCCTTTTGGCGGGCCCGTCGCGCGAGGATGTCCTGCAGTGCGTTGTTGAGCACATGGCCGAGGTGCAAAATCCCGGTGACATTCGGCGGCGGGATGACGATCGAATACGCATCCTTGGCCGAGGCCGGATTGGCTTCGAAACATTTCCCCTCGAGCCAGGCGGCATACCACCTGGCTTCGACCGCACCTGGTTCATAGGCTTTCGGCAATTCAGACATCGGCGCGGATGCTTGCCAGACCCGGCAGGGTTTGTCCAGTGTCGGAGTTGCCTCTTCCAAATGCACCGGAGACGGCGTTCGCTTGTGCTACCTGCCGCCTCCGGCAGAATGTAGCGGCGACCGGTGATCGCCGCTACATTCAAAAGGACAAAGGGATAAAGAATCAAAGGGAAGATTCACCTCTTACGGCGAGTCAGCATCACACCGCTGGCCAACATCGTCAGGACCAACGAGCTTGGTTCAGGAACACTGGCGAGACGGAACCCGAGGTTGCTGTCCTCGACCGACGGGCCGTAGTCGAAGCGGGTCGAAGAGGCCAAGAGGAGGCCGACGCTGGACCAGGAGCCCCCGCGAAGCCCGCGCGACGAGCCGGTCACCGCGTCATTCCATTCCCAGACGTTCCCTCCTTGATCAAAGGTGCCATAAGAACTTGGAGCACCGCTGAAAGTGCCTACGTCGGTCGATCCACTGGAGCCGTAATTCGCATTGGTGATGCTGTTCTGGCCGTTCGCATGGAGCGAGTAGGTTTGGCTAGCTGCGTTGTAATACGCCGCCTTGTACCACTCGTTTTCGGTGGGGATGTAGACTTGGGCTCCAGCGTTTGCCAGAACGATACCACTGATCGCGCTATTGAGCGTGTAGGCTCCCGTTTCCGTGCTGCCGCTGCCTTGGCCATTCATCATCCAGTTGGCCATCCGCGCCGCATCGAACCAAGAAACATAGACCACTGGGCGATTCTCCATGCCGCTGGTCACGCTGTAGCTGTAGCTACCGAGGTCGCCACCGCGGGTGATCCCGAAGTCCGCCATGTTTGAATTGTAGAGCCCGTAGCTGTCGGTCTTGGCCGCGGCATTGAGGAACGCGCCATACTGGGCGTTGGTGACCTCGTGCTTGCCGACCTGGTAGGTGTAGCCGACCGCGCCGTAACGCTGAACACCTGTAGTGAATCTGTCGCCATCGGCGGTATCCGCCGCGTTGCCAGCGTTGCCGACGTTGACCCAGTCCATGGTGACGGATGCAGAGGTGCTTGTGATGAGCGCGCCACAGGCCGCGAGGGTGAGGAGCTTTGGTGATTTCATGGCGGGGCAGGCATTAGACAACGCGGTGACCTTAGCCCCCCCCCCCCGCGAGAGCGAGGGCAAAAGTGCGGTTTTTGTGAGTTTCTCGTCACGCTGGAGCGGGAGTGAATGCGGATGCAGCTGCATTTTGCCAAAATCCCCGGTAGGGCGACGCGGCCCTGCGGCGCCGACTCACCGCCGCAGGCGCCAAAGCGGGCAAGATGCCCGCGCTCCCATGAAGAAGCCGAACCTTCGATAACACTGCATTCAACAACGGGCCTTTGGGGACAAAGGTCCCTGCCGTATGAATCGGCGCTGCGCCGAGTGATTTTTCCGATCAATTTTTCACAGACAAACTTGCCACGGCCGCAGGTACTCATAAAATTCACGTCACGGTGAACGGGATTGGCTCAAGCGCATTTCAAAAATTCGGGCTGGCGGCCGGATTTTTCGCGCTGGTCGCCTGCGACTCGCGCGAGGCCCAAGCGCTGCGCGAGCTCAAGTCCTCCGGCATCGAGGCCAAGGATGAAACTCTGCGGCAATCGATCGCCGCGCGCGACCACAAGACCTCCGCCCTTTTGCTCGAAAGCGGCGTGTCCGGCAATTCTCCGAATGCCTCCGGCGAGCTTCCTCTGGCGAGCGCGGTGAAAAACCACGATGCCGACAGCATGATGATGCTGCTCAATGCGAATGCCGACCCAAGCGCGAAGATTGGCGAGCGCGGCAACATCCTCGGCATCGCTGCCGCGGCGGGGCGGTTTGATTTGCTCAACACCCTGCTCGCCGCCGGTGCGGATCCAAATGGCAACATGCCGGACGGCGAAGCGGTGCTCATTTGGGCCGTCCGCCACGGGCACGAAATCATCATTTCCAGTATCCTGCGCTCGGGTCCGAACCCCAATCTCAAGGATCTCCAAGGCAACCCGCTGCTGCATGTGACCATGACCGCTGGCAACCGCGCTTTGGTGGAAACCTTGCTCGAAATCGGCGCCGACCCGACCGCCAACGACATCACTGGCAACACAACGATCCATCATGCGATCGATCAAAAATGGCATGACATGATCCCCCACCTCGTAAGCAAGGGTGCAAACCCGAACGCCCGCAACCGCGAGGGAACAAGCCCGCTTTCAAGAGCTCTTTCACTCGGCGATGTGGGTCTTTTCAAATCACTTCTGGAAATCAGCGCCGATCCGCTGCTGGCCTGCTCCGGCACCCAAGGGCCCTCGGCCTTCGAGCTCGCGTTCGATCAAAAGGATAGCCGATTTTTCGAGCAATTGATCGATCATGTTCCCACACCACCGGGTGGCTGGGAAGCATGGCTTGGAAAAGCCTTCGAACGAAACGACATCGGCAAGGCACGACTGCTTTTTTCGCACGGCATCAAGTTTGGCAAAAATTTCGATCGCGCGAAGCTCGTCGAAACCGCCGCCCGCATGGGCATGATGGATTTCGTCAAACTCTTCCTCGATTACGGCTTCCCTGCCGGTCGCGCGCTCGAAGAAGCCTGCCGCCGCGGCGATCACCAAACGGCAAGCCTGCTGCTCGCTGGCGGCGCATCCGCCAATGCCACCCGAGTTCCCTATCTTGACACCCCGCTCTCAATCGCGCTGCGCGGCGGCCATGACCAACTCGCATCCATACTGCTGCAACATGGCGCCGACCACGAAGCCATCATGCCCGAAGGTCAACCCACCCTCCACATGGCGATCGCCCGCGGCTGCAACCGCACGGTCCGCGCCATTATCGGGCTGGGCGCCGACCCCAACACTCCCTTCATTCTCCCGATTTCCAAAGAATTTCTCAACCTCGTGCGCAAGGGTGCCATGCGCTGGGTCCTGAAATACGACAGCGGCGCCACACCGCTCATGATGGCGATCGATTCGGGCAACATCGATACCGCCAAGTGCCTCATCGACGCCGGCGCAAAAATGAATGTGCGCACCCGCCGATCGCATTACTGGCCGCTCAGCTTTGCCGCGCGGCACAATGATGTGCGCATGATGCGCCTGGTGCTCGGCAAGGATCCGCATCGCGAAGAACGCCATGTGGAAATACGCCTCAAGGAGCAAGTCGCTCGCGTCTACGACGCAATGGGCGCGGAAATTTTTTCCACCAAGGTGTCAACCGGCCGCAGAGGCTATTGCACGCCGACCGGCGAGTTTGTGATCACCAACAAGTACCGCTCGTGGACCTCGACGATTTATCATTCGAGCATGCCATTTTTCCAACGGCTCAGCGGCTCCGACTTCGGTCTGCATCAAGGCTACCTGCCAGGTTATCCCGCTTCGCACGGATGCATCCGCCTGCCAGCAAGCAACGCGGCGAAGTTGTTTTCGATGACCTCCGAAGGCGATCGAGTGCGGATTGTTCCCTAGTGTGCGGCAATGCCGCGAGCGCTCAATACGAAGGCTCAGAGCCGTGTCGCGGCACCGGCCTTGCGGGTACTTTCACCGCTTTGGAAATCGGCTTGACTGTTGCTAGCGCGGCGCGGCGTGCGGCCAATTCGTCGAGTCCTTCGGTCGCCCACTTGATCAGCGTTTTGCCACAAGCGAGCGCCGCCTCACTCCATTGCTCGAATTGTTTTTCTCCGGCAGTGACCAGAATCGAATTCATCGGCCGCGAGGCGATGACATGCCAACGCGCCATCGTGCCCCTCACATAAGGTTGTCGCCGTGGCGGCACACCTGCGGATCTCCAATTGTGAATCGTCTGCACGCTCACTCCCAACGGTCCCGCCAACTCGGAGGCTGAGAGTTTATTCTCATCCATCCATTGCCGGAAGGGGTTTTCCTTCAAAGCCATGCACGAAATATGTCTCTGCGCCGCGCCCGCGCCATTTTTTTTCCATGTTTTTCATTGACGCATTATCGTTACATGAATTACATTACCTTTTTAGTAAAATGATGGCAAAAACACTCGAAATTCGCATATCCGATCTGAGCGATAAGGCCAAGGAGTTGATTCTGGCCAAGGCCGAGGAGTGGCAAACGAGCCCGGAAGAAGCGATGTCGCGCCTACTCGATCAACTCGCCCTCGAATCCGAGAAACAATCCGCCGCGTGAGGCGCGGCACGCCACCAAGCCAACACACTTTCATCTACAAAATTTTCCATCAGTCTGATGGCATCGGTAAAGATCCACCCTTCGGTTTCCGGAGGGTGGATTTTTTCGTGCCGGCGCAGGTGCCAAAACGCCTCCATGCGTCGCATTTATCCGATTCGGTAAACTTTCCGATTTTCAATTCCCCCGCCCCAGTCTTGAATCCCGCGACGCCATGAGCCACCCCACTTTTCGCATTGCCATTGGAGCCGATCACGGCGCCTTCGACCTCAAAAACGCCGTTGTTGCCCACCTCAAGTCGATCGGCCACGAGGTCCACGATTTCGGCACCCATAACAATGGTTCGGTCGATTATGCCGACTACGCCAATGTGGTCGCCCGCAACGTCGCCGACGAGACCTTCGATTTCGGCATCCTCGGCTGCACTTCGGGCGTCGGCATGAGCATCGCCGCCAACCGTCACCGCCATGTGCGCGCGGCCAATGTCCGCTCGGTCGACGAGGCACTGATTACCCGCCAGCACAACGATGCTAACATCCTTTGCCTCAGCGGCAAGTACACCGATGCGCCGACCGCCATCGCGATGGTCGATGCCTTCCTTGGTGCCCGCTTCGAAGGTGGCCGCCACGACGCCCGCGTTTGCAAATCCTCCGGCAGTAGCATCGCACAAAGCGACACCGCCATTTACGATGCGATCACCGCCGAGGAAAAACGTCAGCGCAACCATGTCGAGCTGATTGCTTCGGAGAACTTCGCCTCTCCCGCCGTGATGGAGGCCCAAGGCTCGATTCTGACCAACAAATATGCCGAAGGCTATCCCGGCCGCCGCTGGTACGGTGGCTGCGAGCATGTCGATGTCGTCGAGCAACTCGCGATCGACCGCGCCAAGGAGCTCTTCGGCGCCGAACACGCGAATGTCCAACCCCACTCAGGCTCGCAAGCCAACACCGCGGTTTATTTCTCGGTGCTCAAGCCCGGCGACAAGATCTTCACGATGGACCTCGCGCACGGCGGCCATCTCACGCACGGCCACAAGGCAAACTTTTCCGGCCGATTTTACGATGTGACCCACTACGGCGTTTCGCCCGACGACGAGCGGATCAATTACGAGGAGCTCGAAAAAACAGCGCGTGAGCTCAAGCCCGCGCTGATCACTGTCGGTGCCTCGGCCTATTCGCGCGTGATCGACTTCGAACGCATGGGCAAGCTCGCCCGCGAAGTCGGCGCTTATCTTTTCGTCGACATGGCGCACATCGCCGGACTCGTCGCCGCGGGCGTGCATCCGAGCCCGGTGCCGCATGCGGATTTTGTGACATCGACCACGCACAAATCCCTGCGCGGCCCGCGCGGCGGCATCATCCTCTGCAAGGAAGAGTTCGCGAAAAAAATCGACGCTCAAGTGTTCCCCGGCGTGCAGGGCGGTCCGCTCATGCATGTGATCGCCGCCAAAGCGATCTGCTTCGGCGAAGCGCTCAAGCCGGAATTCAAAACCTACTCGCAGCAAGTCGTGAAAAACGCGCAAGCAATCGCCACGCGCCTCACGCAACACGGCTACCGCATCGTCTCGGGCGGCACCGACAACCACGTGATGCTCGTCGATCTGCGTTCGAAAAACCTCAACGGCGCCGATGCCTCGCACGCGCTCGATGAGGCCGGTATCACGGTCAACAAAAACGGCATCCCCTTCGACACCGGTAGCCCGATGAAGCCAAGCGGCATCCGCATCGGCACACCCGCCGTGACCACCCGCGGCATGAAGGAAAGCGATGTCGAAAAGGTTGCCGACTTCATCCATGAGGCACTTTCCAACCACTCCGACATCCAGAAACTCCACACACTTCGCGACCGGGTCTTTGCGTTCAATCGCGATTTCCCAATGCCTGCGTGATCCCGGCATGCGAATGGCGGCAGCCGCATCGCTTTCAGCCTTCCCACACCCATGAATCCCTTTCGCGAAGACCTGGTCTCCCGCTCGACTCCGGAGCCATGCACGGTGGTGATTTTTGGCGCCACCGGCGACCTCACCCACCGCAAGCTCATCCCCGCGCTTTACAACCTTGCCGTTGATGGCGAGTTGCCGACCGGGGTGAAGATCATTGGTTTTGCGCGCCGTGAAAAATCTGATGTGGAGTTCCGCGCCGGCCTCGTCGATGTAAACCGCAAGGTCTCGCGCTCCGGGCATGATGAACAAATCTGGTCGTCATTCATCGAATCAGTGAGCTACCACCAATCGGAATTTTCCGATGCCGACGGCTACCGCCGGCTTGCCGAAAAACTTGCCGACATCGATGCCGTGCGCGGCGGTGCAGGCAACCGTTTGTTTTACATCGCCTCCGCGCCAGAGTTCTTTGATGAAATTCTCATCAACCTCAAGAATGCCGGACTCAACCACGCCGCCAACGGCTGCTGGGCACGGGTGATTGTCGAAAAACCCTTCGGCACCGACCTCGCCACCGCGCGGCATCTCAACGAGGTCGTCAACGCGACCTTCGAGGAACGAGACACCTATCGCATCGACCATTATCTCGGCAAGGAAACCGCGCAGAACCTGATGGTGCTGCGTTTTGCCAACGCCATTTTTGAGCCCCTCTGGAACAGCAAGCACATCAGCCATGTGCAAATCACCTGTTCGGAAAACCTCGGCATGGAAGGTGGCCGCGGCGGTTACTACGACACCGCCGGTGCGCTGCGCGACATGGTGCAAAACCACCTGCTGCAATTGCTCAGTCTCGTCGCGATGGAACCGCCGACCGATCTCAGCGCCGATGGCGTGCGCGATGAAAAGGTGAAGGTCATTCGCTCACTGCGCCAATGGGACACGCCGGAAAAAGTCGCCGCCAATGTCATTCGCGCGCAGTACACCGCAGGTCATGTCGATGGTGTGCCGGTCCCGGGCTATCGCGAAGAGGATCGGGTGAATCCGGAATCCAAGACCGAGGCCTATGTCGCAGTGCGTTTGCTCATCGACACCTGGCGCTGGAGCGGCGTGCCGTTCTACATCCGCATGGGCAAGCGCCTGCCGAAGAAGTCGACGGAAATTTCCATCCACTTCAAGGACGCGCCATGCGTGCTCTTCAACGCCAGCTGCGGCGGCACGCCGGGCGGCAATGTGCTCGTCATCCGCATCCAGCCCGACGAAGGCATCTCGCTGCGCATGGTTTCAAAAATCCCCGGCAACAGCCTACGGCTCGAACCGGTGAAAATGGATTTCCACTACGCCACCAGTTTCGGCAAGGCGAGTCCCGAGGCCTACGAACGGCTTCTGCTCGATGCGATCGCCGGTGATGCGACACTCTTTGCACGACGCGACGAAGTCGAGGAGGCATGGCGCTTCATCGATCAGATCGAACATGCGTGGCACCAATCATCCAACCCGCCGCCGATGGCCGAGTTTGTCGCCGGCACTTGGGGGCCAAAGGAAGCCGATGATCTGCTGATGCAGGACGGCAACCAGTGGCGCAGGTTGTAAAACGCCGCGCGCACCACACGCCGCACCCGCTCAACCCGTGGTGCGCAGGCCGGATGAAATCGCATTCACCGAGATCAACAAATCCGGGATCATCATTTCAGCGCCCGCATCATCACCGGCCGCAAGGCGCGAGCGCCATTCTCGCAGCAAGGCGACCTGCTGCATGTGCAGCACGCGCAGCGGTTCCTCGCGGATGTCGAGGGTGCGCGCCATGCGCGGACGACGGTCGATGAAGTCACCTTGGAACAAATCCCGCACGGCATCATGTGTGCGGCGGAACTCATCGAGGATCATGCCAAGGAAAGTGTCGCGCAGTTTGTCATCGGGCACCAGCGACGCGTAGGCGCGCATGATGTCTTCATTGGCGCTGGCCAGCGAGCTGTCGATGTTGGTGATGACATAGCGCAGGAAAGGCACGCCCTGCACCTGACCCGAGAGCTTGGCGAAGCCCTCCGGGTTTTCCAAACGCAAGCGCTCGAGCGCCGACCCCGCACCATACCAGCCGGGAAGATAAAAGCGTGATTGGGTCCACGAAAATACCCATGGGATCGCCCGCAAGTCTTCGAGCGTCGCACGACCGGTGCGGCGCGCGGGACGCGATCCGATGCGCGCATTTTCCAAGGCATCGATCGGAGTGGCGCTGCGGTAAAAATCGATAAAGCCCGGCGCGTGCAAGAAATCCTTATACGCATCGCGGCTCCAAGAAGCGAGTTGCTCTAGCAAGTGCGGATCGGCATCGACCGCGGTTTTCACATGCCGATGCTTGGCGGTCGCCGATGCCACCGATGCAAGCAGCAACTCGGTGTGATAGGTCGCCGAGCCGCAGTGCGCGTATTTTTGCGCAATGGTTTCACCCTGCTCGGTCATGCGGAAGGCACCACCGAGCGCGCCATGTGGCAATGCCTCCATGAACCAATGCGCCGGGCCCGCACCACGGCCGACCGTGCCGCCACGACCATGGAAAAACACCGGGCGCACCGCATGCTTGGCGCACACGGCCGAGAGCTCAACCTGCGCTTTGTGCAGCGCCCACTGGCTCGAGAGAATGCCGCAGTCTTTGTTGGAGTCCGAGTAACCCAGCATCATCTGGAAGTCGCCGCCACTCAGGCTGCGCATCGTGACCGGATGCGAAAGAAACTCCTCGACGATGCCGGGCGCATGCTCGAGGTCGTCGATGGTTTCAAACAAGGGAACCACCGGCAGCGGGCATGCCAAACCATCGTCCCGCATTTCCATGAGCCCCCCTTCGCGTGCGAGCAAATAAACCGTGAGCAGATCGGCGGTGCCACGCGTCATCGAGACAATCAACGCGCCAAGCCCGGCATCGCCGCAGCGCGAACGATGCGCGACAAGCACGCGATAGCAGTCGAGCACCGCATCCGCTTCAGCACCGGCGGAGATGCCCGATGCAAGAAATGGCCGCGGTGAAAGCAACTCGGCATTGAGGAACGCGAGGCGTTTTTCCTCCGACCATTGATCGAAGTTTGCCGCATCGGCGATGCCCGCCTTGGCAAGCAGTTGGCCAAGCGCCTTTTGGTGAAATGCGGAGTTTTGCCGCACATCGAGAATCGCCGAATGGAAGCCGAACACCGCGAGCTGGCGACGCAGGGGCTGAATGAAATCACGCACCAAGGCCTCGGCACCGGCGGCATTCAGCGTTTCCCCGAGCACCGCAATGTCGGCGGCGAGGTCTTCGGGGTGAGGGTAAATCGCCGTGGCCTCCGGATGATCGCGCGAAACAAGCACCTTGAGCCGCATCAAATGCGCGGCAAGCCGCCACGGTTCCTCGGCGTGCTGAAGTTGCAAGGCGCCGACGCCGGAATCTTCGTGATGACCATCCAGCTCGGACGCAAGACGCGCAAGGAGATCCTCGAGTGCGGCCGGCACTTGTTGAAAATACCGGCTCAGTGGCAGGTTGTGCGCGAGGCGTTCGAGCTGCCTTGCAAACAAGCGCAGCGCATTGAAGCGCAGCGAGGCGAGCGCGTGCGAAGTCACCTCGGCCGTCACGCCCGGATGCCCGTCGCGGTCTCCACCGATCCAGGTGCCAAAGCGGATCATCGGCGGCATGTCTTCCAAGTCATCGAGCGGAAAGCCCTCCTGCTCCCATGCTTCGCGAAGGTGCGTGTGCGCCCGCGAAACCGCTTCGGGAAAAACTTCGCGCAGGTAGAACAACGCGTTTTCCAACTCTTGGTTGATGCTTGGGCGGGTGACATGGATCTCACCGGTGCGCCACAGTGTTTCCAATCTCGACTCAAGCGCATGGCGTCCGCGCTCGCGCTCCCTTTCGGTAAAGGTCGAGTTCTCACGCTCCTGCATGATGTCGTAAATCTCGCGATGGCGTTCGCGCACGGTTTCGCGTTTTGCCTCAGTCGGGTGAGCGGTGAGCACCGGCTCGAGGCGCACCTGCCGCAGCACTTCAAGAATGCCGGCGGCATCCAGCCCCATGTGGCGCATCGCCGCGAGCTTGTCGGGCCAGAGGCCTTTCTCCGCAGCGGGGCC
>JBIKIK010000157.1:0-4339 GCA_044361655.1 Luteolibacter sp.
TGGAGGCGTGAGGCGCCGAGCGCTTCGGAGGCTTCGGCATAGGCCGAGGGGACATTGTTGAGCGCGTCCTCGGCGAGCGAGAAAATCGTAGGCACGCTCATAAGCGCGAGCAAGCAGCCGGCGGTGAAAATGTTGAGGCGCTCGTCGATCGGGAATCCGGGCACCCACCTGAGCGAATCGAAAGTGGAAATTTCCCGAAGGATCGTGCCAAAGACCATGATGCCGAGGAAGCCGAGCACCACCGAGGGGATGGCTTGGATGAACTCGATGACGGGCTTGACCAATGCCTGCTCGCGCGGAGCGGCAAATTGGTTGACATAGATTGCCGCGCCGATGCCGACCGGGATGGCGATCGTGAGAGCGACGATGGCAATCATCAGTGAGCCGACCGCCAGCGGAATGATGCCGTAAAAATCCTGCCACTCGCCGCCGGTGACCCATGACTTGCCGGTGAGGAAAGAAATGAATGCGGCGGATAGCGGCACCGGATCGGTATGGGTCCAGCTGTTGATTTTGGCCGGTGCGGCCTTGATGTCCGAGATCAAGACCGGCCATGCGGCTCTTGCGGCGTTGAGGTAACGCGAGGCGTTGGCTTGTGTGAGAGAGCTGGGAAGGCTTGGGAAAACTTCACCGACCGAAGTGGCCAGCTGTTCGTGAAGTTTCACGCAGTCGGGCTTTTTCTCCATCAATGTCGCCATCGGGCCTTCGACATCGGGCTTGTCGGCGAGGGCGGCCTGGGCATCGGCGATCAGTTTCTCGCGTTCGATCGGGTCCTTCGCATTGGCGGCCGCGGCGAGCAGGGTCTTGCGGTCCTTTTCGAGAATGTCGGCAGTCTGAAGCGCCTCTTTGGTGGCGGTGACCGATTCGGTCATTTCCATCACGATCGAGCCGAGGTCCATGCCGGCGGTCTCGAAGTTGTCGATCGTTTCACGGAACTTTTGCAGCGGCTCGGAATGGGTCTGGCGGGCGGCGGCGAATGCGGCATTGAGCTTGGCCACGAGCGGCGGCTCATCGGCCGCCTCGGCGGGCCGGTTGCGCAGCGAGTCGATCAACTCTTGGCGCTCGGCCTCGCTGAGGTGCGGGGTGGCGGGAAGATTGGTGAGGGCCTTGGCGCGCTGGGCCTCGTAGTTGGTGCGCAGCACGGCGAGCATGCCTTCATCGCCACCGGTCGTGGCAGCGGGATTGTTGAGGATCAGATCGCGGGTCGGGCCGACTTGATCGCTGAAGGTGCTGTAGAGCGCGGAAGCTTCCTGCGAGCGCTGCAATTCATCAAGGCATTTGCCGTTGATCTCGGCCTGATAGGCACGGTTGAGAAGACTGGTGACCTGTTCGTGGGCAGTCAGGTTTTTGCGCGAGATGTCGACGAACTCAAGGCCGGCGATGCGATAGACCTCCAGCTCACGGCGGTAACCGGGAAAGAAACCCAAGCCTTCGCGCAGGAGGAAAACAATGATCAGAAGTAGAATGAAAATCGTGAGTCCGGCATTCGATGCGAAGAAGAACCGGATCGCCCGTTCAAAGGAAAAACCCCGCCTTTGGAAGCGATGGCCACTGGATTCGGATTGGGGATTTGGGGAAACCATGCAGGGCTGGCGAAGTGGAGCGCGGATGGAGGCTTTCGGCAAGCAAATGAAACGGGCATCGCTGGAACTGCAACGATGCCCGTTTGTTAAGCAACCGATAACCGATAATCGTTGACTATGAATCAGTTAGGAATGAAACCAACCTTCTGGACGATGGTCTGTCCGGCTGGTGACTTGATGAAGTCGAGGAAAGCCTGAGCTTCGGCGGTCGGTTTTTCCGGAGCGTACAGGTAGCAGAGGCGGGCATAGGCGAATTTCTTCGCGTTTGCGGCGACCGGCTCGACTCCGTCGATGGTGACGGTCTTGGTGCCAGGAGTCTTGGAATAAGCAAGGCCGACATAACCGATGCCGTTCTTGTTCTTGGCCACTTCCTGCGCGATCTGCTCGTTGCCGGCCATCTTGAGCGAGGTGGACGGGTAGTCACGACCGCCCATGGCGAGCTTCTGCCAATCCTTGTAGGTGCCCGAAGAGGTGTTGCGGGTGTAGATCGAGATCGGGCCAGGGGCGCCACCGATTTCCGACCAGTCCTTGATCTGACCGGTGAAGATCTTGGCGACCTGTGCCTTGGTGAGGCTCGAGACCGGCGAGTTCTTATTCACGATCACGCAGAGCATATCGTGGCAGATCGGGTGTTCCTTGAGGTAAACGCCCTTGGTGCGGCAGAAGGTGCGCTCGTCGTCCTTGACCTTGCGAGAGGACATGCCGATCTGGGCAGTGCCGTTGGCAAGAGCCGGGAACGCGGTGGTCGAACCTTCCGCAGCGATTTCGAACTTCACCCCTTTGTTGCCTGCGGCCTTGAAGGCCTCGGCAAGTTGCGGGACGAGCTTGGCGCCGAGGGTATCGCTACCCTTGATGCTCAGCGTTTGAGCTCCGGCCATGGAAACCAGGGCGGCGGACGCAATCAGTGTGTGTATGGCTTTCATTTGTATGTTTGTAGTGGAGATCGGTAGATCAGAACGAGAAGCGAAGGCCGCTCATGAGGGTGTAACCATCATAGTCACCACCACCCATGTCGGAGTACTCAATGCCGTTCATGAGCTTCAGCTTGTGGCCGTAAATGTAGTAGTTGAGGCCGAGGTAGGTGGAGACGTAGGTGTTGCCGCGCTCGTCGTCGCCTTTGGCACCGAAGGCAAGTCGCTCATAGCGTGCAGGCACCTGCAGACCATCACCATCTTCGCTGGTAGCAAGCTGAACACGGCCAACGAGTTGAAGTCCATCAGCAATGAAGTAAGACGGGATGATGGTGATGCCGAAGACGTCCGATTGGGGCTTGTCTGTGACGAGCGTGCCTCTTTGTTCATACACTCCATCATAGCCGAAACCATAAAGCACTTCAGTGGTCAGACCGTAGCGTCCATGATTGATGTCATTGGTGAGCGCGATCGAGTCGGTGAAGAGCGGAGATGCGCTGGGGCTGAAGTTATCCTCACTAAATTCACGGAAACCTGGCTCGGTGTTGTGCATGTAGTGAATCGATGCAACGGCCGAGTCGAGTCCTGCCTGTGAGGAGTAGTCGTAGCCGACCTTGCCGAGCACGATGGCGCCTTGGTCGAATTCGGAAAACTCGCGCACGCGGTCGCTGCCGTAAACGCCGAGTTCGTAGAGCCAGAATTCCTGAATGCCTTTGCCATTGGTCCAGATACCCGTGAGCTCACCGGGGAACATGGTGTTGGCCAGGAGGCTGCGCTCGATGGTGAGGATGTTGTTTGAGGAGATTTCCTGCTCGCGGGTGAAGCGGGTCTTGGTTTTACCGGCGGACACATTGAAGGTATCGCTCGGGCCGTAGGTCACATAGAGATCGTAGAGATCCTTGTAGTAGTTTTTGTCGGAGCTGTCTGCGCCGTCTTTGCCGTCGAGGTCGACGTTGATCTGACCGTCGAGTTTCCAGTTTTGGAACCACTTCGACTTGAAGCCAAAGCGGGCGCGGCGGGCTTCGATGTCATTGCCCCAGACGCTTTCGTCATTGCCAAGAGACTTACCCTTGGAATCGACGGCATCCTTGTAGTCCGAGGTGTTGAAGCTGTCACCGCCGGCTTCGCCGTAAATGGTTTGAAGTTGCAGGCGCCCTTGGAGCGAGAACTCCTGGAGAATCGGGTTGGCGTCGTCCTTGTAGAGGTTGAAGGCCGACCAGGCTTGGTCCATCGGGGTTTCGCCGACGAGTTTGCCGACCAGCAGGCCGGTGGCGTTATCGTTGGCTGCTTGCGTCTGGGCACCGCAGAGTAGGGCGGTGGCAATCAGGGTGTTTTGGATTCTCTTCATGGCTGTTGTTTGTTTGTATGGTTGGGTGGCAGCCTTGCCCAAGTACTCGCTCAGATCCTCGCGGAACGAAGCGGATTTTTGTGACGAAGCTGTCACATTTTCTGGGGCGGCATGCACGATTTAGGGTTAAATGGCCCGGTACTGGCCCCGGAAGGAATGCTTTGTGACAAAGTTGTCACATTTGACCCGTTGCCGGGCCTCCGGGCTCCTGCGAGTCAATTCAGCCTTGATTTGGCCGTGATCTGCTCAATGGTAGGGTTTCCGGTGCACTGAAAAGCTCCATTTCTCCCTGTCATTTTCCGCATTTCCCACGGCCGACAGCCTCCAAAGACTCAGATCCATGCAAAACCCCCACATTCTTCACGATTTTGACCAAGCGATCACATCGCTGCGCGCCGAGGTGATCTCGATGGCCGGCAAGGCCCGTCACAATCTCGAACGGGCCATCCGCGCGCTCCTGCAACGCAACACGGAGCTGGCCAACGCGGTAATCGCCG
>JBIKIK010000018.1:0-14587 GCA_044361655.1 Luteolibacter sp.
AATTTTAATCATGAGTCGCATTGTTCTATCACCCTGCTGCGAGCGGCGCGTGATCGTTGAGCGAATGCTCAAACCACTCAATCCAAGCCCGCAAGGCACCTTCTGGAAACAGTGTTAAGAAGACTTTAATGTTTAGGGCATTTTGCTCAAATCTGTAGCCTGTGGTTGGGTTAGAAGTGGAAATTTGCGGCTTCGCCGGATCTCGAAAAAACGGAATCCTTGTCCATGGCTGCGTTCTTGCTCCGCCGTCGCTCTGTAAGCTATGGCGGACAAGTCAGTCGTGGATGTCTATCCACTTTGCCCGCACCCTCGACGCGGCCCTTGCGGGCAACTCTTCGGCTCGGCTATGTCGCTCCGCTCCATTATCGCAACGCCTTGCCCTGGCCAAAATATTCTCGCCCCACCGGCTACACCTTTTCGCAAACTGCTATATGGGATGACCACCAACCGCAACCAACACCTAACCATTCCGCCTGTAGCCTAGCCCAAAGCCATCTTTCGGGCATTCGCGCTGATCCGGGACAGTATCAAAGGGCGAATCCGATGTAGATGGCTAGAACAACCGCGATGAGTCCAAGGCTGGCCCACTTGGCGTTTTTCCATGGCGTCATGTCGATGGTGTTGCCGCTGGTGAGTTCCCATGGCGTCGGGCGTGGTTTGGCTGCGCCGATGGCGAGCATCACAATCACCAAAAAGGCGAAGACCACTCCGAGGAAATGGAACTCGTGAATGCCCATCAATGCCATCGGGCTGAATGCATCCGGCAGGAAGTAGCCCAGCGCGATGAAGACCACACCGAGAATCAGGCCGATGGTGCCGGCGATGGCCGGAACGCGTCGGTTCAGCATGCCGACCACAACCACCGCGAAGATCGGGATAAAGTAGATCCCGTTCATTTTTTGCAGGTACTTGAAGATGCTGTCCTGGCCCGCCAGCAAAGGAGCGATGAACATCGCGGCGATGGCAGTCACCACCACGAAAATTTTGGCCGCATGGACCATTTGTTTTTCACTGCCCTTCGGGTTGATGACATGGTGGTAAAGCCCGATGCTGAAGAGCGCCGAAGTACTGTTAAGAGCGGCGTTGAAGGAGCTAAGGATGGCACCCACCATTACTGCGGCAAAGAAGCCGACAAGCGGGGCGGGAAGCAAATCAAACACCAGTTTGCCGTAGGCTTGGTCTGCTCTCACGCCTTGGTTGGCATAGAGGTGGTAGGCAACGATGCCGGGGATGACGAGGTACACCGGGCCGAGGAGTTTCAATACGCCGGTGAGGAGCACGCCTTTTTGGCCTTCTGCAAGGCTGCTGGCGCCGAAGGTGCGTTGGATGATCTGTTGGTTGGTGCACCAATAGAACAAGTTGAGCAGTGCTACGCCTGTAAACAGGGTGCCGAAGGGTACACTTTGGTCGCTTTTGCCGATCGAACTGAGCCGTTGCGGGTCGGCCTGCGCCAACGCATTCCAACCTGCCGCGATGCCTTGGCCATCGCCCACCTTGTTCAAGGCAAACCATGCGATCATGAAGCCACCGACGAGAAGTCCCACACCATTGATGGTGTCGAGTACCGCGAGAGTTCGCAGGCCGCCGAGGCGGGAGTAGAGGGAGCCCATGATGCCGATCAACCACACCGTGCCCCAAAGCACGATTGTGTCTGGTTGAATCACCGAGCCGAAGAGGTTGACCGGTTCGTCGATGCCGGTGAGGCCCTTGATGTCCAGCATTTGCGAAAGCCCGACCGCGCCGCTGTAAAGGATGATCGGGATCAGCAGCAATGCGTAAGCGGAAAGGAAAATCATGTTGGCGATTGTCTGCGTGCCGCGGTCGTAGCGCAGTTCAAGAAACTGCGGGACGGTGGTGATGCCCGTCTTGAGAAAGCGCGGAAGGAAAAACATGGCCATGATGACCAGTGCCACGACAGCCACGACTTCCCAGGCCATCACGCTCAAGCCATCGGTGAAAGCCGCGCCATTGAGGCCGACCATTTGTTCGGTCGACAAGTTGGTGAGCAGCAGTGATCCGGCGATGATCGGATAGGTCAGGCTTCTTCCGCCGAGGAAAAAGCCGTCGGAACTGGTTTTTTCATCCTTGCGGGTGATGATCCATGTGAGGAATGCGGCTCCTGCCGTGAATAGAATGAATGATAGAAGGGTCCAAGCGTGCATGGTTTATAGGTGGTTTAATGGGAGCGGGCATTCAGATGGAAAGGCATAGGGTTGTCAACCGTGAACTAAGCATTGGGTCATGATCTGCTAATGGACTCGCGAATAGATTGATTTTTCCCGTATGCCCGGCTTGGTAGTCTGGATTTTTTTGCCAAGCGGGTAATTTGCCAAACATTGCGGCGGTGGGTGGTTGACCATCGGGTCAATCCGCATAGAATGCCCACATGAATGAGACAGAAGCGGCATCAAAGATCCTCGACACCATGTTCGGGCACCTTGGTGTGCCGGCGACCATCGGAATCGAGCAGTCCTCGGATGGCCCCTGCCTGCAGGTGCGCTCGGCCGAGAGCCGCTACATCATTGGTCGCGATGGTGATCGGCTCGATGATCTCCAGTACCTAGTGAATCGGATTTTGCGCCGGAGTTTTCCCGATTCGGCAAGGGTGAAGGTCGATTGCGAACATTTCCGCACGATCCGCGAGGATCAGATGGCTGCAGAGATCCGCGGCATTGCCGAGCGGGTGGTGGCATCCGGCACACCGCATCGGATGCGCCCGCTCAACGCTTATTACCGGCGCATGGCTTATCAGATTCTCAAGGAGATCCCCGGCATCGAGACTCACTCGCCGGAAGGTGATGAAAGGCTCAAGCGGATCACCATTTCTCCGGCCGGTTCCAGCCCCACTGCCTCATGAAAAAATTTCTCTTCGATTGCGGCACGCGCGACCCGAATTCCGCGAGTGGTATTTTTGCGCTCAGGTTCATGTTGGGTGCGATGATGCTGTTTGGTCATGGCATTCCCAAGCTGATGGCGTTTGGCAAAATCAAGGATGGTTTTCCGGTGCCGGATTTTTTCCCGCTGAGTTTCATGTCGCCGCCGGTGAGTCTCCTGGCGGCCTTGTTCGCCGAGGTGGTTTGTGCGATCTGCCTGATCCTTGGAGTGGCGACTCGTCCTGCCGCGTTTCTGCTTGGTTTCACGATGGTGGTGGCGGCGTTCAACATTCATGGTGCATCTCCGTGGTTCATCGGGCCGGGAGTGAGTGCCGCGAAAGAGCCGGCTTTGTTGTATCTCGTGCCGATGATTGCGATCATTTTCACTGGCGCGGGGTTGTGGTCGTTTGACGCAAAAATCATCAAGGATCCCCGGCGTCGTCGCTGGTAATGCTGCATGCAGACGCATCATCTTGTTCTTCCCGGTGACCTCAATCACCACGGCTTCCTGTTCGGTGGGCGGCTGCTCGCATGGGTCGACGAGGCGTGCTGGATTGCTGCGAGTTTGGAATTTCCGCAATGCCGTTTTGTGACCGTGGGTATGGATCGCGTGGAGTTTCATCACGGCGTGAGGCAGGGCGCGATCCTGACGATTTCCTGCACGCTGTCGCACGAGGGTACGACGAGTGTTTGTTATGCTGTCGAGGTGCGTGATGAAAAGGCGGGCACTGATCCGATTTTTTCGACGCGGGTGACTTTGGTGAATGTGGGTGACGAAGGACGCAAGCGGCCGGTGCGCGAGTGAGGGATTGAAAATTTTTGGACTGTGGAAATTCGCATCGAGAGCGTTGATATCGTGCTGCCTTTGGATCGTTCCGAAGATGATGTGGCGCGTCGTGACGCAGCGGCGGCCAAGTTGGGGGTTCCCGTTTCGAGGATTGGCGGGATCGTGTTGCGCAAGCATTCGATCGATGCGCGGCAGAGGGCGATCAAGGTGCAGCTGCGTTTGGATGTTGCAGTGGACGGGCCGATGCCTGAGCAGTCGAAGCTGCTTTGGTCGGTGCCGCCTTTGGCATCCAATGCGCGGGTGGTGGTGATTGTCGGCTGCGGTCCGGCGGGCATGTTTGCCGCGCTGCGATGTCTCGAGTTGGGCTTGAGGCCGATCATTCTCGAGCGTGGCAAGGACGCGAGCGCGCGGCGTTTTGATTTGGCTCCGATCCTGCGTGAAGGACGGGTGATCGAAGAATCGAACTATTGCTTCGGCGAAGGCGGTGCTGGCACATTTTCGGATGGCAAGTTGTACACGCGCGCGACCAAGCGCGGGCCGGTGGCGAAGGTATATGAAATCCTTGTCGCGCACGGCGCGCCCGAGCGCGTGCTCACCGATGCGCATCCGCACATTGGATCGAACCTTTTGCCGAATGTCGTCAAGGCGATGCGGGCATCGATCATTGCGGCGGGTGGCGAAGTGCGCTTTGAAACGAAGGTCGTCGACTTTCTTCTCAAGCAGGAAAAAATTCACGGTGTTGTGACTGCTGGGGGAGAGGAAATTTCCGGCGATGCGGTGATCCTTGCGACGGGGCATTCGGCGCGGGATGTGTACCGGCTTTTGGCGGAGAAAAACATTCTGTTAGAGCCCAAACCCTTTGCGGTGGGATTTCGCATCGAGCATCCGCAGCCGTTCATCGACAGAATTCAGTATCATCTCGGCCGCGCGGAGGAGCGTCCGCGTTTGCTGCCCGCCGCGCGTTATCGTCTCGCGACAAAGATCCGCGACCGTGGCGTGCATTCGTTTTGCATGTGCCCGGGTGGTTGGGTGGTGCCCGCTTCGACCGAGAACGACGAGGTGGTGGTCAACGGCATGAGCCTTTCGCGGCGTGATTCGCCCTTTGCGAATTCAGGCATGGTCTCGACGGTCGAGCCAGAGGACCTGCGGCATTTGCAAAAAGAGCATAGCATCCTTGCCGGCATTGCCTTTCAGAAACAACTCGAGCGCACGGCGAAACAGGCGGGCGGGGGAGGTCAGGTCGCGCCAGCCCAGCGCGTGGCGGATTATGTCTCGGGAAAAATTTCCGCCGATCTGCCGGAGACCAGTTATTTCCCCGGGCTCAATTCCGCGCCTTTGCATGAGTTGCTGCCATCGTGGATCACCTCGCGGATGCGCGAGGGCTTGCGATTGTTTGATCGTCAGATCCGCGGCTATGCGTCGAAGGAGGCATTGCTGCTTGGCTTTGAAACGAGGACGAGTTCGCCGCTGCGGATCCCGCGGCGCGACGACACACTCGAGCATCCACAGATCGCCGGTTTGTTTCCCTGCGGGGAAGGTGCGGGCTACGCCGGCGGCATCGTGAGCGCGGCGATGGATGGCATGCGCTCGGCTGAGGCGGTCTGTCGCTGATGGGAGAAGACGAAAGACTTGGAGACAGAAGAAAAGAAGCGGCTTCTTCATATGCTGTTCAAGACTTGGAGCGGGACGCTCCAAGGGCGGCCTGGAGCAGGATGCTCTAGCAACTGTGAAGAAGTGGTCATTTCCGAGGATTAGCATTCGTCCAGTCAGGCAATCTTCCCAAGCTTTCGTGTCCTTCGTGCCTTTCGTGGTTCCCTCCTCGGGACTTGAAAAAAATTGGCGGAGCCGTTGTGGTGGCTCCGCCAAGAGGATGCGATTGGTGGCCGCGTGGCCTGTTGGATCAATACTGGTAGTTCAGGTAGAAGTTGAACTGGCCGCCCTTGTCGGCTTCGTCGTCGGGTGAGGAAACCGGGAAGGCGTAGTCGAGGGCGAGTGGCATTGGGCTGATGGGAAGCTTGATGCGAACGCCGACGCCGACATCGGTGTAGAGATCGCCGGGGTTGGGATCCCAGCTGTCGCTATTCACGAAACCGGAGTCGGAAAAGACCGCGGCGCGGATCGATTCGATGATCGGAATGGTGTATTCGGCGGTGATGTAGCCGAGTGAGTTGCCGCCGTAGACTTCGTTGGTATAGCCAGTGTCGCGCGGGCCGACATCGCGGAACTCGAATCCGCGCAGCGTGCGTCCACCACCGAGGAACATGCGCTCGAAGATCGGGATCTCATCACCGCCGATGCTGTCGACGAAGGCAATTTCACCATTGAGCGAGAAGATCGAGTCCCACTTAAGGTTCCAGTATTTCTGGCCTTGGAGCGAAAGGTTGATCGTGTCGACATCGCCGCCGAGGCCGGCGTAGGTGAGGCCTGCGTCAAATTTGTGACCATTGCGCGGTTGGATGCTGCTGTCGCGGGTGTCGTACACATAGTTTACGCCAAGCGCGCTGCGCAGGTAATCGCCGCCGATGTTTTTCTCGGAGAGTTCCGAAAGGTCACCTTGTCCGCCGTAATCGTTCGAGTCGACTTCCGAATCGATGTTCACATTTTCAAGGCGATACTCGCCCTTGATTGAGGCCTTGATGCCGAGTGGTTTGCGGAGGGAAAGAGCGCCACCGGCGTTGGTTTGATCGTAGTAATCACTGAAATAGGTCGACTGCTTGTAGAACAGCTCGCCGCCGAGCGCGAGTTGCTGGTCGAGGAACCATGGCTCGGTCAGCGAGATGCTGGCTTCCGAGCGTTTCGAACCGAGGCGCAGGTTGGTGGCGAAGCGCTGGCCACCACCTGTGAAGTTCCAGGGGTTGAAGAGGTCGAAGTTCGATTGCTCGAGGGTGAGGAAGCCGACGACGCTGTCGATCGAACTGAAGCCGAGGCCGACACCGACCGAGCCGGTGGCTTTCTCCTCGACGAGCACATCGATATCGCGGTAGCCGCTGCCGGCGGGTGAGCCGTTGGCTTGGACTTCGCTGAAGTATTGCAGGCCTTCGAGGCGGGCCTTGGTGGTCTCGAGCTCCACCGAGTTGAACATGTCGCCGGGCTTGAGCGGGATTTCGCGGCGGATGACCTTGTCCTTGGTCTTGGTGTTGCCGGCGATGTTGACGCGACCAACCTTGAAACGGGAGCCTTCGTCGATACGGTAGATGATGTTGACGCGGTTGGCTCCGGCGTCGCGGATGTCGGGGCTCACGGCGGCATCGGCGTATCCACGGGATCCATAGTAGCTGCGGATCATCTTGATGTCCTCGCGCATCTTCTTGGAGTTGTAAGGACTTTCGCCAGTGAGGGTGAGCGCGGGCTGGAGTTCCTCGGGCTTGAACACCGTCATCTTGCCAAAGCCCACACCTGCGACGGTGTATTTCTCGCCTTCGTTGATCGGGATGATCAGGTCGACGCGACCATCCTTGGCTGGCTCGCGGCGCATGCCGGAGCTGTTGGCGCGGAGGTAGCCTTTGCTGCGGTAGTAATCGAGCACCGCGTCGAGGTCGGTGTCGAGTTGGTCGGGTTCGAAGCGACCCGACTTCGTGAGCCATGAGAACCAGCCTTTTTCCTTCACCTTCATTTCCTTGCGGAGTTCGGGGTCGGTGAAAGCGTTGTTGCCTTCGAAGCGGATCTTGCGGATCTCGCTCTTGGTGCCTTCGTTGATGATGAAGATCAGGTCAGCAAGGCCGCTTTGGTCGGTGGCTTGGATGCGGTGGGAAACCGTGGTGTCGGGATAGCCGTAGCCCTTGTAGTATTTCTCGATGTTGCGGCGGGCTTCGAGGATCTCCGCATCGCTCATCACGCCGGTGCCTTTGAGTTTGGTTTCTTTGGCGAGTTTCTGGTCGGAAAAGATCGTGTTGCCGATGAAGCCGATGCCGCCGCGCAGCGGGCGAGTGGTGACTTCGGCGATCAGGTTGATCGAATCGCCGCTCGGTTCGGCGAGGAAACGGACATCGTCGACGAGGCCGGATTCGTAGAGCGCGGTGATGTCCTTATCGAGGTTCTCGGCGCGGTAGGGAGCACCGGCTTTCGATCGCAGTTGGTTGCGCAGCACATCTTCGTTGACGGTTTTTTCACCGCGGTAACGGATCGTGACTTTGGAAATTGTTTTGCCTTCGAGATCCTGCGCGACGGCGGGCTGGGCGAACAACATCAAGGCGAGTGAGGCGGTGGCGAGGCGACCGATGCCTTGCGGCGCGATGGGGCGGAGGAAACGGATGGTGCGCATGGAGTTTCGAATGTGTGCACATAAAGCCCATGCGGCGACCGACCCGTCAAGGCGAATAGCGTGACAAGGGATGGGGGATTTTGAGGGATTTTTACCATTTTGACCCAAGCTTGGGCAGGCGCCGCAAATTCCCTCGACGGAACGAGGCTGGGGCTTATTCTGTTAGGGTCAATGCGCTTGGTTCTCGGATCCGCGCGGGACAGGATCAAATTCATGAATGCCATTGAACTTGCGTTGGGTGTGGTGACGGGGATTGCCTTGAGTGCGACCTGCGGAATGCGGGTGTTCATTCCGGTGTTTGGAGTGAGCATTGCGGCGTTGACCGGTCACTTGGAACTGGCGGATGGGCTGGCATGGTTGGGTTCTCCGGTGGTGGCAATTTCCGCGGGTGTGGCGATGCTGGCCGAGATTGTCGCTTTTTATGTGCCGTGGCTTGATAACGCGCTCGACGGGATTGCGGCGCCCTTGGCGGTGGCGGCTGGAACAATTCTCACCGCATCGCAGATTCAAGATGTGTCGCCGTATCTGCAATGGGCGCTGGCGATTGTGGCCGGCGGTGGCACGGCGACGATTTTTCAAACCAAGACCATGGCGCTGCGCGCGGCCTCCACACTTGGGACGGGTGGTATCGCCAATCCTGTGGTGTCCACCGCCGAGACTGGTCTCGCCGCCACCGGGACCATTCTGACACTGGTGCTTGGCTGGGTCGCGGGCTTGGTGTTTGTAGTGCTTTGCGGGTGGCTCGGATACCGCTTTGTTCGCTGGCTTGGGCGTAAATTCCGTCAGAAATCACCCGCCCATTGAATTGCTTGCCCGAGGGGCGGGGCTGGACTACACCCCTCGCGTGCTGACGATCAAAAAGCTCACCAAAACCCTCGGCGGGCGTACGCTCCTGCGCGAGGCCGAGATGTCCATCAACTGGGGTGAACGCGTCGCCCTCGTGGGTCCCAACGGGGCTGGCAAGTCGACGCTTTTCCGCATGATCCTTGATGAGGACTCGCCGGATGAGGGCACGATCGAGCGCGACGAGTACGCCATCACCGGGTATTTGCCGCAGGAGGCGGGCGAGCCGACGGATGAAACGATCATCGAAATCGCGATGGGCATCACGCCGGAAATGATCGGGATCTTGCGCACGATCCGCGAGCACGAGGCGAAGGGCGATCTTTCGCATCCGGATTTCGCCAAGGCGCAGGATCAGTTCAACCACCTCAATGGCTACCAGCTCGAGCCGAAGGCGAAGAAGATTCTCAATGGTCTGGGCTTCAAGCAGGATGATTTCAACAAGCCCGCGCGTGAGTATTCCGGTGGCTGGGTGATGCGTGCGCACCTTGCGCGCTTGCTGGTGATGGAGCCCGACTTGCTGATGCTCGACGAGCCGACCAACCACCTCGACCTTTTGTCACTGCTGTGGCTGCAGCGATATTTGCTGAATTATTCCGGCGCGATTTTGATGATTTCGCACGACCGCGATTTTATGGATGCGATCATCGAGTCGGTGGTCGAAATCGACCCCGACGCGGCCAAGCTCATTTCATACACCGGCAATTACTCGTCCTATCTCGACCAGCGCGAGAAGCGCTACGAGCAGCAGGTTCAGGCTTATCGGAATCAGCAGAAGGAGATCGAGCAGCATCAAGAATTCATCGATCGTTTCCGTCAGGTCGGGTCGAAGGCCGCGCAGGTGCAGTCGCGCATCAAGTTTTTAGAAAAGCTCGAGCGCATCGAGAAACCGCGTGCGCCGCGCAAGCCGTTCAAGTTTACCTTCCCGCAGTCGCCGCGTTCGAACCAGAAGGTGATCGAATTGAGCAAGGTGGGTCAGGCCTACGGCGAGAAGCGGATTTACAAGGATCTCGATCTCACCATCGAGCGTGGCGATCGCATTGTGCTCGTCGGCCCGAACGGCGCGGGCAAGTCGACCTTGCTGAAGATTCTCGCCGGCATATTGCCGATCGATGCGGGCAAGCGTGAGCCGGGCTACGCGACTAAACTCGGCTATTATTCGCAGCACCGCATTGAGGCGTTGAATGAAAACAACACCGTGCTTGAGGAGGTGATGGGTGCCTGCACGACACTTCGCGAAGAGGATGCGCGCTCGATCCTTGGAACCTTCCTGTTCCGCCGTGCCGATGTGGAAAAACGCTGCGGCGTGCTTTCCGGTGGTGAAAAATCCCGCCTCAATCTCGTCAAGTTCCTCGTTGATCCGCCCAACCTTCTGTTGATGGACGAGCCGACGACCCACTTGGATATTCTCTCGATCGACTCTTTGGTCAATGCGCTCAAAGGCTACGAAGGCACGCTGGTTTTCATTTCGCACGATGTGCATTTCATCCGCGCTTTGGCAGAGACCACCTTGCACATCAACAATGGCGTCGTGACCAAGTACACCGGCGGTTACGATTATTTCCTCGAGAAATCCGGCCTTAACGACGACCGCGGCGCGGTGACGGCCTGAAGCCTGCGAATTTCTTTCATCACGAAGAACACCAAGATGCCCGAAGATTCATCACCGCCCATCGTCCTTGGAACGCGTGGCAGTGAGTTGGCCTTGGTGCAGGCATCGGCGACCGAGGCTTTGTTGTGTGCGGCCTTTCCTGATTTGCGGGTTGAGCGCCGGATCATCCGCACGACCGGCGATCGGCGCACGGATGTGGCCTTGGCCGAAGTGGCGAAGGTCGAGGGTGTTTTCGACAAGGGTGTGTTCATCAAGGAGCTCGAACTCGAATTAGAAAGCGGCGGTATCGACATCGCGGTTCACAGCCTTAAGGACATGCCGACCACGCTGGATGAGAAATTTCAGTTGGCGGTGGTGCTTGAGCGCGCGGCGGTGCGTGATGTGCTGGTGAGCAAGGATGGATCCGACATTGCATCGCTGCCGCAAGGTGCGCGTGTGGGCACGAGCAGCGTGCGGCGGGCGAAACAGGTGGCATTTTTGAGACCCGATGTGGAGATTCTCGATCTGCGTGGCAATGTGCCGACGCGGCTTCGCAAGTTGGCCGATGGCGATGTGTATGATGCCATCCTGCTCGCCGAGGCGGGCATGCAGAGGCTGGGTTATCTTGCAGCTGAAACTGCGAGCGGTGATGAGTCCGAGTCGGTGAAAGACATGCCCGGCTTGCGCGTGCGGCGCTTGCCTGAATCCGAATTTTTCCCCGCCGCCGGGCAGGGGGCGATCGCGCTTGAGATTCGCGCGGGTGATGCGCGAACCTATGAATTTGCCCGCGCGCTCAACCATGAGGTCACTTGGCAACGCATCTGCGCCGAACGCGAATTCCTGCGTTTGCTCGATGCGGGTTGCCACACGCCGGTGGGTGTGTTTTCCTCATTGATGGATGACACGCTGCATCTCAAGGCCTTGGTGTTTCCTGAAACAGGCGGCGAGCCGAAGTCGGGTGAAGCCAGCGGCAGCGATCCGCTCGAAGTGGCAGAGGCCTTGTTCCAATCATTGAAATGAAAAATTCCGGAATTTGTTATCTCGTGGGCGGGGGTCCGGGTGACCTCGGTTTGGTGACGCTTCGTGCCAAGGAGTGCATCGAAAATGCCGATGTGTTGGTATACGATGCCCTTAGTAATCCCGAGTTGGTCAACTGGACAAAGCCCGGTTGCGTGAAGATTCATGTCGGCAAGCGCGCTAAGGATCACACCATGCCACAGGATCAGATCAACGCGCTCATCGTCGAGCAGACCAAGGCTGGTAAATCGGTGGTGCGGCTCAAGGGTGGGGATCCGATGATCTTCGCGCGCGGTGGCGAAGAGGCGGCGGAGCTTGCCGCAGCGGGTGTGCCGTTTGAAATCGTGCCGGGCATCAGTTCGTCGATTGCCGGACCCGCCTATGCCGGCATTCCGGTGACGCATCGCGATCACAACACGCAGCTGACGATTTTCACGGGCCACGAGGATCCGACGAAGGGATATAGTTCGATTGATTACGCGCAGTTGGCCAAGGCGCCAGGGACGAAGGTGTTTCTGATGGGCGTGGCGAGGCTGCGTGAAATCACTGGAGCCTTCATTGAGCACGGTGCGGAGGCCCAAACGCCGATCGCGTTGACGCGTTGGGCGACGACCGGTTCGCAGAAGACCATCGTTGGAACGCTTGAAACCATCGCTGACATTGCCGAGGCGGAAAATTTCTCGTCACCGGCGGTGGCGGTCATCGGCGATGTCGTCAAGGAGCGCGAAAAGATCAACTGGTTTGAAAAGCGTCCCTTGTTTGGCAAGCGCATCGTCGTGACGCGCACGCGCGAGCAGGCCGGCGAGCTGAGCAAGGCCTTGCGTGACCTTGGGGGTGATGTCATCGAGCTGCCGACGATCCGCATCGAGTTGCCCGAAGACCGCCAAGGATTTGCCGAGATGGTGACCCATGCGCATGAGTATGACTGGTTGGTTTTTACTAGCCCGAATGGCGTGGAAAAATTCTTCGATGCATTTTTTGCGACCTACGATGATGCTCGTAGTTTGGGTAATCCGCGGATTGCGGCGATTGGTGCCGGCACAGCGGCAAAGATTCGTGAGTATCGATTTGCGGTGGATCTCATTCCCGAGCGCTTTGTCGCAGAGGGCTTGATTGATGCCTTCAAAAAAGAGTCCGTCGAGAACCTCACCATGCTGTGGGTCAAGGCCGCCGAGTCGCGCGAGGTCGTGGGCGAGGGGTTGGCGGCTTTGGGCGCTATTGTTGACGAATGCATTGCCTATCGCACGGTGCCCGAGACCGAGGATCCGACCGGAGCCAAGGCCAGGCTCGCGGAAGAGGGGGCGGATCTGATCACTTTCACCTCCGGCTCGACCGTCGATCATTTCTTCGCGCTTGGTCTTGATTGGCCCGAGGGTTGCGTGGCGGGCAGCATCGGTCCCGTGACCAGCTCGACCTTGCGCAAGCATGGCATGCCTCCGGCATTCGAAGCCAACCCGCATGACATTCCGGGTTTGGTGAGTGCGATCCTGAAACATTTCGGTCGCAAGTGAGCGGCGCTCGGAAAAATTTCCCCTCATGAAAATCCACACCCTGCAGCAAGAGCAACACCTACCGATCAGCCTCGAAGCCGCATGGGATTTTTTCTCATCGCCCGCGAACCTGAATGCGATCACGCCGCCGGAGCTTGGATTCGAAATCACCAGCGAGCCGGAACAGCGGATGTATGAGGGTCAGATCATCACCTATCGCATCGGTGTCGCGCCGGGGGTGAAACTCAACTGGGTCACCGAGATCAAGTGTGTCGAGCATGGTCGTGTTTTCATCGATGAGCAGCGCTTTGGGCCCTATAAGTTTTGGCATCACCGGCATGAGTTCGAGGCGATTCCCGGTGGCGTGTTGATGCGCGACAAGGTCAACTACGGCTTACCGTTCGGGCCATTAGGGGCGATCGGCCATGTGCTTTTCGTGAAGCCCAAGCTGAAGAGAATTTTCTCCTTCAGGCGCGGCATGCTGGAGAAGCGCTTTGGCGTGCTTTGAAAGGATCCCGAAGAGGAAACCACGAAATTCACGAAGGGCACGAAAGTGGGGGATGGCCAAGGGGTGGGATGCTTGTAAATGACCACAGGTTGCGCTGATGGACTGATTTTTGAGATTTGCAAAGAGGCGTTGGATGAGCCCTCTCTCCAATCAGTTTATCTGTAAAATCAGTGGTCGAAACACTTTATCAAGTATTGCACGATTTCCTCAGCGGCTGAGATCCTCTTGGTAAAGCAGCTTGAAGCCGCTTTGGTGGAGGATGGCGATGGCGAACTCGTAGTCCTCGACATGCATCGCAAGCATCGAGTGGCCTTTGGGTCCGGGCATGAGTGCGTAGGCAAAGTCAATGTTCGTTTCGGCGATCATCAGTGTGTCGAGGCATTGCAGCAGGCCGGGGCCGGACTCGCGCATGGCGATCACGACCAGTTCGCAGCTGGTGTGCGGGATGCCTTTTTCCATGAACAACTGCTCGGTCGTGTCGGGATCTGAAACCACGAGGCGGGCGACTGTGGCATCGCGCGAGTCCTGGACGCTCAGGCCGATCACTTCGATGGCCGAGGCACGCAGGAGTTTTACCAGTGCGGCGAGTGCGCCGGCGCGGTTGGGCAGCATGACCGAGAACTGCTGTACGGGTGCGCCGTGGTCGATGAGTGTTTTCGCTTCCATATTGGTAAAGATGCGACGAGCGCCACGGGTAACAGCTTTTAAATTTATTTTCAATGCCCAATCCACAGGGGGGGGCGTGATGGACATTTTGAGTGGATCGTTGCTGGTGTGGCTGCGGGATCTGCGTTATGCATGAGCCATGGAAAATGTGCAGCGCTATTCGTGTGCTTTGGTGACCGGGGCTTCATCGGGCTTGGGTGAAGAGTTTGCCTTGCAGCTTGCGCCGCGTGTTGGGCGCTTGGTGTTGGTCGCGCGGCGGCGTGAAATGATGGAGGATCTCGCGCAGCGGATTGGGCAAAAATTTTCCTGCGAGGTCATCGTGATGGTGGCAGATCTTGCGTGTGGGGATCAGCGTGCGACGTTGATCTCGGAGCTGAATGAGCGGGGCTTGGTGCCTGATTTGTTGGTCAACAACGCGGGGCTTGGGGATTACGGTGAGTTTCACACGGCAGATTGGGAAAAGTTGCAGGCGATGCTGCGGGTGAACATCGAGGCGCTTGTCCACCTCACGCATGCCTTGGTGCCGGGGATGATCGGGCGAGAGCGGGCGG
>JBIKIK010000158.1:0-4280 GCA_044361655.1 Luteolibacter sp.
GGCGATCAGCACCGGAGTGCTGCGCGGAAGGGCGAGGTAAACCGAGGTGAGCGGATCGGGCGCGAGTCCGTTGGCGAGTTGGCCGAGCAGGTTGGCAGATGCTGGTGCGAGCAGAAGGAGGTCGGCCTTGTCGGCGAGCTCGATGTGGCCGGGCTTCCACGAATTTTTTTCATCCTCGAGCGAAAAGAGCACCGGATGACGCGTGAGGGTTTGGAGCGTGAGGGGAGTGATGAACTCCGTCGCGGAACGGGTCATGACCGCATGGACCGTGTGGCCTTGCTTGACCAGTTGCGAGGCGAGGTCGGCCGCCTTGTAAGCGGCGATCGAGCCGGAGATGCCGAGGACGATGTTCACGAATTCATTTTAGCGCGAGAGAAGGGCAATGCAATGAATATGCGGTGTGGCTTTTCTCGCCAGTGCTGGCGTGTTGCAAGCGTCACCCGTGTCGTTTTGGTTCGGCCAAACGCGCTGTCAGCGTGGCAGCATGATCTCTTCCTCTTTGAGGCCGGTGAGCTTCGAGAGTTGGGTGATCATTCGGCGTAGGGTGATGAAGAGGAAAACAAGAATTGGCAGACCGATTACAGCGAAACCCCAGCCGGTCAGTTTTGCGACTTGCTCGTTGTAGAGCTCGCGGGCGTTGGCGGCGGTGTGGTCGAGGCCACCGAGAAAATACAGGGCGAGACCGAAATTGAGCAGCGTGCTGATGAAAAATGATGCCGCGAAAAGCAGGGTCGCTTGGAATATGATTTTTTCGTATCCAGCCCGGGCGTTTTTGGCGTCGATTTCTTTTTCGATGCGGGCGATGTCGAACATCGTGTCGCTGTAGAGAAAGGTGCGGAGCAGTGGAGTTGAAGTGAAGTGTGATCCGATCACCGCGATTCCAAGAATGAGCGGGATGGATGCTTCTTTGAGTCCGAAAAGCACTTCTGCATTCGGCTTGATGGTGCCGTCTTCGTTCCAGAGGAAAATGGTGAGTCCGCCGGTGAGCAGAACCGAAACCAAACCAAGCGCCGAAAAGAAATTGGCTTTGCGGGTTTTGATGAAATAGCGGATACCGTAGGCAATGGGAAATGCCAAAGCGACGATGAGCGCTTTGACGGGGCCGATGTGCCAAGGCTGGACGGCCTTGCCGATGGCGCGCTGGAACTCCGGGTCTTTGCTCAAATAACTGAGAGCAAGCACCGGAATCAGCACATTCACCAGCACATTGGCTAGCGGGTGCTCTTGATGATCTTTGTTGGCGCCCATGGGTTAAGCCTATGCGGTATGGGTTTCAAAAAACAAGGCGGCCCCGGACTTGGGACCGCCTTGTGGATGAGTGGATCAAACCGTTCCGAAGATCGTGCGTCCGGTGGAACGCAGGTCGTCGCAGGCGGTTTTCATGCGCTCGCAAAGACCGGCTTCGGCCTTTTTGAGATACGAACGCGGGTCGTAAGTTTTCTTATCGCCGACTTCGCCATCGATCTTGAGCACGCCTTCGATGTTTTGGCAGATGTGGGTCACGATTGGGCGGGTGAACGCGTATTGCGTGTCGGTGTCGATGTTCATTTTCACCACGCCGTAGTCGAGGGTCTCGCGGATCTCCGAAAGTTCGGAGCCGGATCCGCCGTGGAAAACGAGGTCCATTTCGGCGCCTGCGCCGTGTTTGTCCATGACGGCCTTTTGGCCGTCGCGCAGGATCGTGGGTTTGAGTTTCACCGCGCCGGGTTTGTAAGCACCGTGAACATTGCCGAAGGTTGCGGCAAATAAGAAGCGGCCGATTGGTTGCAGTGCCTCGTAGACGGCGACCATGTCTTCGGGGGTGGTGTAGAGTTTTTCAGCAGGTACGCCCGAGGTGTCGTGACCGTCTTCTTCGCCACCGACCACACCGGCCTCCACTTCGAGGATGATGTCGAGTTCGGCGCATTCTTTGAGCAGTTTTTTCGAGAGCTCGAGGTTTTCGGCGAGCGGTAGCTCGGAGGCGTCAAGCATGTGGCTTTGGAAAAGCGGGCCTTTGCCGGCGGCAATGCGTTTCTTGGATGCCTCAAGCAGTGGGCTAAGGAAGGGATCGACCTTCTTCGGGTGGCAGTGGTCGGTGTGTAGGGCGACGAGCACATCGTACTTTTCGGCGAGCAGGTGGGCGGCCTCGGCGAGGACGATGGCACCGTAGGCGGCATCCTTCACGGCGGTGCCGGAGGCAAATTCACCACCACCAGTGGAAATCTGGATGATGCCGTCGGATTTGGCTTCGGCGAACGCGCGGAGAGCGCCATTGATGGTTGTGATAGATGTGACATTGATGGCGGGGTAGGCATAGCCACCTTTTTGGGCGGCATCCAGCATGGCACGGTATTGGGCAGGTGTGGCGATAGGCATGACGGCGTCTACGTAAACGACCCGCAGGCTTTGAACAAGCGGGAATCGCGCGAAAAACGCCAAAAATTCCGAAATCCTTCCAAACCGTTTCGCTTGCCAGTGCGGTCGGTTGACGATCTTAATGATTCGCATGAAGAATCAATTGCCTATCGTGTGCAAGCCGACCCGCTGGTTCGTTTCGCGGGTCTTGCTGGTACTTCTGATGTTGGTGGTGTTCGCTGTTTTATTTTTCATCGATGGATCTAAGGGTTACCGCGAGAAAAACATGGTCTTTTTCCTTCATCGGAATTTCCAAATTGCCAACGAGCAGTTTGCTGCGATGAAGGCGGGTGGGGGGCTGACTCCAGAGTCATGGAGGGAGCATGCCGCGAATCAATCGGTGAACTTTCCCGATGACCGCTCCACATTACCTGCAAATCTTAAGTTGCCGATGCCATGGCCGGCAGTTCTGCATGATTACGACAGTATGCTGCCGATGCAGTGGAACAAGCTGTGGCTCGACTATTCCCGTAAGGAGGGGCTGAGTTCAAATCCGCCCGAGCACCCGTATGATGCCGGGAAAATCTATGAGCAATGGGTAGTGTTCTGGATCTGCATCGGCCTTGCCTTGATAGCAATTTTCATTTTCCTGCGCACCATGGCGCGCAGGATTGAGGGCGACGATGAGGGTGTGAGATCGCAGCAGGGCAAAAAGATTTCCTATGCTGCGATGAAACGCCTCGATTTGCGCAAATGGGCCAGCAAAGGATTGGCCTTCATCGATTACGAAGATGAGTCCGGCCAAGGCAAGATCCGGATCGATGGTCTCACCTATGGCGGGTTCAACCTTGCGCAGGACGAACCTGCCGAGCGCCTGATGAAATTGATACGTTCGAAATTTTCCGGTGAGATTGTCGACTACGCCGTGGCGTCGGAGCCGGCAGATTTGCCCGAGGAAAAGTCGGAAAATTCCTGAGCTAGCCAAGTCAATCACCGAAATCGCTATCAGTTTTCATTTTATGGGTTGCCAAGCCCGACCCTAAGACACTAAGCATCTTCAACACCAACTCCAACTCCAACCACCCCAACCATGTCAGACAAAAGCATCGAAGACCGTGTAAAAGACATCATCGTCGACCAGCTCGGCGTCAACGCCGACCAAGTCACCCCAGAGGCCAAATTCGTCGAAGACCTCGGAGCCGACTCGCTCGACACTGTTGAACTGGTGATGGCCTTTGAAGAGGAATTCGATATCGAAGTGCCGGATGAAGAAGCCGAGAAGCTTCAGGCCGTGGCCGATGTCATCAGTTACATCAACAGCCAGCAGGGCTGATCCGTCACTTGCAACAATTTCCAAGGGCGGGCTCCTTCGTGGTGTCCGCCCTTGTTGTTTTCGTTGAAAATCCCCCAAGTCAGCCGATCATCATCTTGCCATGCATTCGCGGGACGACATTCAATACGCGCTTGAAACGACGAAAGTTTTGCGTGAGCCGGATCACCGGATCATGACCTTCGGCGAGACGCGGTTCGAGTTTCAGCTTATCAGCGAGTTGATGGACAGGGCCGGCGAGGTGCGGATCCGCACGGGTGAGGTGGAGGCCCAGCGGCCGCGGATTCTCAAGCCTGAGGCGTTGCGGGACATTCAACTTGTGGGCTTTGATTCCTCCGCGCGCGAGAGGTTTGACGAAATGGTCGAGAAGTTCCGCTCGCAGGGTAGGGATTTGGCATTTTTGCAGTATGGGTTTCATTTTCGCCGCAGTGCGGTGCACGAGGAAATCGTATGCGACCACATTGATGCCGTGCGTGAGCGAGTGATGG
Source organism: Luteolibacter sp. (assembly GCA_044361655.1). Taxonomy (GTDB): domain Bacteria; phylum Verrucomicrobiota; class Verrucomicrobiia; order Verrucomicrobiales; family Akkermansiaceae; genus Luteolibacter. The sequence continues at coordinate 4,153 of JBIKIK010000158.1, forward strand.
GGGACATCCGTCGCACGGGCAATCCCTCGCGGGCGGTGATCGAAGGGGTGGATGATGCGTGGGAGGTGTCGATTCTGAAATTTTCGTTCGAGATGATCCAGCGCTCGCATGAGATCAACGCGTTCGAT
>JBIKIK010000235.1:0-4249 GCA_044361655.1 Luteolibacter sp.
GCGACGCTGAGTTCGTCGCCGGCTTTGGCGATGGTTTCGGCGGGCTGGCCGGGTTTGGTCACCGCGCTGACATCATCCTTGAGGAGGATTTTCGATCCGCGGTGTTGGGCTTGGGTGAGGCATTCTTCGATCCATGGTTGGTGGAAACGGACCGTGTTGAAGGTGAGGCCGCTGGTTTCCACGAGGATGCGGTTTTCCTCGATTTGCTTGCCGTGGTGGTCGAGGACCGGCTTGCCGTTTTCCTTTTCGTAGCCGAGGTGACCTTCGATCACCGTGTAGTCCTTGAGGCGCACGCCTTGGTGGTGGAACTTCACATTGTACTCAATGCCCTTGAAGACCATGAAGACTGCGGCGCAGGCGACGGTGATGCCCATGAAGATCTTGAAGCGGCCCCAGTGGCCGAGTTTGAGCGAGGCCCAGGCGAAGACCACTGTGACCGATGAGCCGATCAGGATGAAGGTATTGATGAGGCCCGGGAGGACGGGCAGCGTGCGTTCGGGCCAAGGGTAATCGGCACCGAGGCGGAGGAAGACATAGGCGGAGAAGAAGCCGCCGAAGAGCATGACTTCCGAGGCAAGAAAGAGCCAGATGGCGATCTTCGAGTTGAAGAGGCCGGTGTCCTTGCGCGGTTGGACTACGAAGGGAATTTCCATGGAGAGGGGTGTCTTGATTGAGGTTGTCGGTTTATTTGGAAAAAACCGGAATCAATGTGATGGCTTGCTAGGTGCTGAGGAGTCGGTGCGTTTGGGTTCTTCCCATTGCGGGATGAAGTCCTCGGCGTGATCCGGGCGGCTGTATTCGTAGGGGCCGCGATAGACGGCGGGTTCGAATTCGAAATTGCCGTGGCCTGGAGGTGTTGGGGTGGCCCACTCGAGGGTGGTGGCATTCCATGGGTTGTCGCTGGTGACCTTGCGACCGATTTTCCATGAGAGGAGAAGGTTGATGATGAAGGGGATTTGTGCGACGGCGAGGGTCCACGCGCCCATAGACATGAGAATGTTCATGTCGATGTATTGGGCGACCGTGTTGCCGAAGACGTTGGCGCTGTCGGCGGCTTTCGAGAGGTAGGCATCACCACCATTGTACCAGCGGCGGTGGAAGCCGGCCATGCCTTGCAGGAGCATCGGGAAGAAGATGATGTTCATGCAGATGAGGCTCGGCCAGAAGTGCAGCTGGTTGAGGAACGGACTCATGAAGCGGCCGGTGATTTTCGGGTACCAGTGGAGGATGCCGGCGAAGAAACCGAAGAGGATGCCCGGTGCCACGACATAGTGGAAGTGGCCGATCACATAGTAGGTGTCGTGCAGGTGGAGGTCGGCGAGGTTGAAGGCGAGCGGGAGACCAGTGAGACCGCCGATGCCGAACATCGGGATAAACGCGCAGGCCCACATCATGGGTGGCGTGAAGCGGATCGAGCCGCCCCAGAGTGAGATGAGCATCGCGGTGATGATGACCACCGAGGGGACCGAGATGAGAACCGTCGTGGTTTGGAAGAAGGTCGAAACTGCCGGGCCCATACCGGTCATGTACATGTGGTGGGCCCACACGATGAAGGAGAGGAAACCGAGCACGAGGACCGAGTAGACCATTGATTTGTAACCCCAGAGCGGCTTACGGGTGTGAACGGGGATGATTTCCGCGACGCAGGCGAAGGCTGGCAAGAGCAGCACATAGACTTCCGGGTGGCCGAGGAACCAGAAGAGGTGTTGGAAGAGCAGTGGTGAGCCGCCGCCGGAGAGATCGGCGAGGCCTTCGCTCTTGGTGAAGAGGCCGGAGGGCATGAAGAAGGACGAGTGGGCCACGCGGTCCATGAGCTGCATGATGCCTGCGGCTTCGAGCGGCGGGAAGGCGAGCAGGAGGAGGAAACCGGTGACGAGCATCGACCACACGAAGAAGGGCATGCGCATCCAGGTGAGGCCGCGTGCGCGGAGGTTGATGATCGTGGTGATGAAATTCACCGAACCGAGCAACGAGGAAGTGATCAGGAGCACCAGGCCGATGAGCCATTGGGTTTGGCCGGCGAGCCATTGGTTGACGATTTGACCATCGGCAAATCCGGCGAGTGGCGAGTAGTTGGTCCAACCGGATTTCGCGGCGCCGGATTCCATGAAGAACGAGGCGCACATCACGAGGCCACCGGCGAGGTAGATCCAGTAGCTCATCATGTTGAGGCGCGGGAAGGCCATGTCGGGGGCACCGATTTGGAGCGGGGTGACGTAGTTGCCGAAGGCGCCGAAGCCGAGGGGCACGATGCCGAGGAACACCATGATCGTGCCGTGCATGGCGCCGAACATGTTGTAGGTGTCGCCGGTGACCTTACCATCCTGGAGCCAGCGTGCTTTCCAGGTATCGGTGAAGATCCAGCTCATCCATTCGGGCAATGGTTGGTGCGGGTAGGCGATGCTCCAGCGCATCACCATCATCAGGTAGAAACCGAAGGCGAGGAACAGCAGGGCAGTGATGCCGTACTGGATGCCGATCATCTTGTGGTCGGTGGAGAACACATATTTCGAGAGGAATCCCGGATTGTGATGATGATCGTCGTGATGGTCGGTGGAGTGAGCGCTCATGGTACCTGGGGTGGTGGATCGAGTCGGGAGATAAAATTGCGGGGCGATGCGTCAGGGTTTGGCGGCGGTGGCGGGTGCCAGCGTGACCGGATCGACCATGGTTTTCGGGTCGAGTGGTGCGCCGGGTAGTGCCTTGTCGTGATTGGCGACCAGTTCTTCGCCGGTGGTTTGTTGGCCAGCCTTGGCGCGGGAGGCGGAGGTGTCGAGGGCGGCTTTGGCCATTTCGGCGGTGGTGACATCGCCGGTCGTGTTGCCAAAATTGTTGCGGATGTAGGTCATGACACCAGCGAGGTCCTCGGCAGTGAGGCCGGCGGCTTGTGCAGGCATGCCGGCGCCGTAGGTTTTGCCGGTGCTGGTGGGGCCTTGGAGGCCGTTGAGGATGATCATTGAAAGTTTTTCCGAGTTGCCGACGACCCAAGTTGAGCCGACGAGGGATGGGTAGTTGGCGCCATCGCCTTTGGCATCGGCGCCGTGGCAGCCGTTGCATTTGGCCGAGTAGATTTTCGCGCCTTTCGCCATGTAGGCGGCGAGGGCTTCTTTCGGTTGTGGTCCGGTTTCCTCTGCGCCTGGCGCGGCCGAGCGGACATAGCCTTCGCGGAAGGTGGCCTTGTAATTGAACCAATCGCCGGCGCCGCCGAGGATGCCACCGGCGATGAGGACAACCACGCCGCAGAGCGCGATGACCCAGAGTGAGATCGGCTCGGAGCCGTTGGCGGCGATGCGTTTTTCGCGGACGCAGGCGGCGGCCTCGCGAACCAGGCGGCCGTGGGCCTCGCTCACATTGATCGAGTCCTCAAGGTCTGGCTTTTGTTCGGGAAGAGACATGTTGGGAGGGGTGGAGTGGAGTGAATATCAGCTACCGGCTTTTTTCGCTGGCGCGAAGTTGAGCACGGCGGGGACCTTTTGATCTTTCTTGAGTGAAAGCAGGTAGGAGACCAGGGCTTTGGCATCGGGGCCTGGGACGATTTCGAAGCCTTCACCGGCATTGACTGGCAGGGCGTCGGGCGAGGGGTTGCCTTTGATTTCGCGTTTCACGAAGAGGAAAGGTTGCGGCGGGCAGGTCGACTTCCAGTGCTCGGGGTTGGAGCGCGGGTTGTAGAGGAAGCTGTAGAGCCATGCTTCGGGGCTTTCGCCTTTGGCGTGGAGTGCGTCGAGGCGGCGGCCGAGGTTGGAGAGGTCGGGACCCATGCGGGTGACGCCGATCTGCGCGAATTTCTCGCCGGTGAAGTCGTAGGCGTTGGTTTCGCGGCGGGTGTCGCCGCGGTCGCCGTCGGACTTGAGCCCACCCCAGTCTGGGCGGAAGAGGTCGTTGCCGGCGTAGGTTGGGCGCACGAGCTGCGAGTGGCAGAGGTAACAGCCGTTTTGGGCGTAGACGCGTGAGCCATCGGCGATGCGACCGGTGCGTTTCGGGTAAAAGATGCCGGTGGTGCCGTCGGTGGCTTCATCGAGCTGGATCGGCTCGAGGTTGCGCATTTTGAAAAACGGAATGACGACGATGGCGAGCCATGCGACGCCGAAGCTGGCTGAAAGGCCGAGAATGAAGGTGCGAAGACTCATGGGGTGAATCGGTGATGGGGCATCAGTGGGTGGTGGCGGGTCCGGCGTTGTCGATGTCGCCTTCGGCTCCGTGCGGGCTGGAGGCGTGGGCGCTTTGCAGGAGGGTCGGATGCGAGCTGCGG
>JBIKIK010000223.1:0-2702 GCA_044361655.1 Luteolibacter sp.
GAGACCTCTCTTCGGGCTTCAGGAAAATGGTCTCGCCGACGAAAGTTGGGGTCAGTTCATCCGGCCCGAGCGTGACGAGACGCGGCTCTCGGCGTGATTTTCCTCACTGCTCGGCCATGTGGTCGAGCAGGCGTTGGTTGAACTCATCGGCCATGTTGTAGCCGAGGCGGCGCAGTTGTTGATCAAGTGCGGCGATGGTGACCATGCGTGCGGTGTCGCGGCCGGGGGCGACGGGGATTTCCACATGCGTGACATGCTGACCGAGGATTTCGTAGGTTTTTTGGCGCAGGCCGAGGCGGTCGACTTCGTTGAGGTCGGCGTGGGGTTTGAGGGTGACGACGAGGTCGAGGCGTTTGTCCGGCCTGATCGATGCGAGGCCGTAGAGGTTGGCGACATTGATGATGCCGATGCCACGGATTTCCATGTAGCCGCGAGAGAGGTCGGGCGAGGTGGCGACGAGTTCGCCGCCGACGAGTTTGATGCGCACCATGTCGTCGGCGACGAGTGAGGCGCCGCGTTCGAGCAGGCCGATGGCGGTTTCCGATTTCCCCGAACCGCTTTTGCCGATGATGAGTACGCCGACGCCGCGCATGTCGACCATGCAGCCGTGGAGGGTGATGCTTGGAGCAAAGTCGTGTTCGAGCAGGATGGTTGCCGCGTTGAGGAACTTCATGGTCACCTGCGAGGTGCGAAAAACCGGGATCGAGTGTTTGCGGGCCACGGCCATGAGCGGTTCGTCGAGGCTTGACCCGCGGGAGGTCACGATGCACGGGATGTCGCGTTCGCACATGTGTTCGAAGCGTTCGATGCGGACCTCCTCTGGGAGTTTGCGCAGGTAGGAGAGCTCCGAGTTGCCGAGCACCTGGACGCGTTTTTTGGCGAAGTAGGAAAAGAAGCCTGCGAGCGCGAGCCCGGGGCGGTTCATGGCGGGCTCGCTGATGGGGCGGTCGAAGCCGACGCGCTCGCCCTGCAGCTCGAGGTCGAGAGCCTTGGCGTGGCTTTCGAAAAATTTACCCGTTGTAATCGAGGAGACTGTCTTGGGGCGTGCTGGCATCGGGTCGATGCAAGCACAAGCGGGTCGCTGCGGCACGAAAAATTCCGGGGTAATCCGGTCGGCGATGAATGGGGCATATCACTGGAGAAGGGGTTGCGCGTCCGGTGAAAAATGCTACATAGCGCCGAGTCATGCCAAACTACGATTACGAATGCCAGAAATGCGGCGATCGCTTTGAGGTGTTTCAAAGCATGAACGACGCCAAACTTTCCCTCTGTCGCGTCGATGGATGCGGCGGCGAGTTGAAGCGTTTGCTCGGCACCGGTGGGGGCATCATCTTCAAGGGATCGGGATTTTATCAGACCGATTACCGCTCGTCGTCGTACCAGGCCGGAGCCAAGGCCGATGGTGGCGGTGCCTCCGCTCCAGCGGCGAAGTCCGGCGATTGAGTTGATCCGCGCGCAAGGCCTTGCGGAAACAATCAATGCGCTGGTGCGCTACTTCGCAGTCGCATGACCGGCCATTTGCCCGGCGCATTTTGCGTGTTTGCAGCGGAATCATCGTTTTCTTGTCACGGTTGATAGGGTGTTTCCGCGTTTGTGCCTGCGGTTTCTGGGCGGCGGTGCAAGGGGTTTTCGGCAAGCCTTTCCATGGGATCGCATGAGGTGTTGGTAAGAATAGAATGCGCGGGGCAAGGTGGCGGGTACGCCAATGGTTGGTGCCGGCGCGTGGGGCGATGTTGGTCGGCATTCCATGATGCCGGCAATTTGCGGATCTGGGTGGGTCGGTGAATCCGAGCCTCATGGGATGCGGTTGAAACAATAATCGTTATTCCATGAAGATAAGAAGAACAACATGCTTAGCAATTGCCGTCATACCGATGCTCATCTCATCGACAATCGATCGGGCATCGGCGGCGACATATCAAATGAGTGAAACCTACGGTGTCGACTCCGTGGCTCCTGCAGGTAAAACGCCATGGCTGACATTGACCACGACAACGCTAAGCGGTGCGGATGCGGGAAAAGTGCAGCTCGAGTTTTATGCATCCGGCCTTACAGGTCCGGAGTATGTCGACGAGTGGTATCTGAACATTGACCCGGCACTCGATCCAAAAAACCTGAGCTTTGGCTCGGCGGTCAAAACCGGTTCGTTTAGTTTGCCGACGATCAATCTGGCAACCGACGGCTACAAAGCCGGGCCAGATGGCAGGTTTGATATCAGGCTGGCATTTTCGTCATCAAATGCCGGTGGTGGGATCAACCGCTTCACGGCTGGTGACAAGCTAAGCTACACGGTGAGTTATAAGGGCGATCCGATCACGGCCGAGTCGTTTGATTTCTTCAGCAAGCCCGAAGGCAGTTATGGTCCGTATCACTCGGCGGCTCATGTGCTTTCGACCGGGCCGGATGCCAAAGGCAGCGCGTGGATCAACTCCGTGCCTGAGCCGGGGCCACCCTTGCAGGCACTGGTGCTGGGGACTGCCTTGCTGACATTTTTCCGTCGGCGTGGCTGAGCGGGTTTTGTGGACATATCAGACACCCTCCATGCGGCCTCGAGGTTTCGTCGCTGCATGGGGGTGATTTTTTGTCCGCGAAAATGACGCACGGATGACAATGGCGTCGTGCTGGCTTTTGTCGGAATGCCGGTGACTTCGGTCTTGGCTTCCCTGGCTTGGCCGAAGAAGATCGGCTCGTCCGGAGCATGA